>JAJDDV010000110.1 GCA_029260135.1 Phycisphaerae bacterium
CCGGACGGGTCTTCATTGAGGTTGGTCGAGGATCGGTGCTTGTGGAGTCATGTCGAGTCGGATCGGTGTGAATCGCCACCGCTGTCGTGCGTTCCCCGGTGGCCTTTCATTCGGCCCACGTTGTTGCCAGTTTCTTGCCACCGTTTGGCTGCGGCGTCGCGCGGCAGGTTGGATCCTCATTTCGGGTGAGCTGGGACCACGTTCTGCGTAGGCGTCTCGATTGTGTGCTGTTTCCGTTTTGTGCCTTTGTTTTCCTCGTTCTCGGTAGCGAGAAAGGCGTTTTTCAGCGGCACTTTTTTTTGGATATCCTTGACTTCTATCGGTCCGTGTGATAATTTCACACTCTGGTTCCAATGTTGTCTCGGAGGCGGTGAAAGCAGGCAATCTTTTTTTGTTCGTACTGCAAACCTCTGTATTGCCTTTGTGATTCGTCGGGTGTCATCGCCAAACTCCGAGCGCATGGTTTAGTGCGCTGCGCGAACGGAGATGTCCGCGCGTAGGCGCGATTGTCGCGCGTTGCGGGGAGAGGGTTCAGGCGCGCGGTTTGTGCTGGAACGGACTATCCGAGCGTTGGAGTTTTCCGACGTGGACGCTTCGCGGTTTCTCGCGGGGCAATGGAGGAGGGATCAGATGTACCGACTTCGCGGACTCGTGATCGGCTTGGCGGTGTTCGCCGTAGGCGCATTCCAGTTCAACCCCGTTTTGGGGTCTGATGACGAATGTTATTGCGTCGGCGGCGCGACCTTCCTGAAGCTGCGCTACAACGGTGCCAGCGGGACTCAGGTGGCCGTCAACGATGGTGGTGTCATCATTTTTGACGCTGCATTGAACGACGGGGACGAGTTCTCGCTCTACGGTGGCCGCGATAATGGTCGCTTTCTCTCGAACAATCTCGTTCTCACGGCCGGGGGTGCGGATACGACCATTCATGTGTCGTGCTCCACTCCGCTCGATATCGGGTTGGTGTTCGGGCCGTTTACGGTGGTGAACCTTGCGTCGCGGGAAGGCGGTTACTGCATTCCCGAGCCGAGCTGCCCTACGGGTACGAACCCGGTCGATCTCACTGAGGATGATCAGGGCGAAGTCTGTGTGGCGAGCCTTCGGCCGTTGACGACGGCGGGGACTCCGGCGTCCTTTGTGATGACCGCCCGCACGATGATTGACACCGGTGCGCCGACGGATCCGGACGCGGCGGGGACGGCAGGGTCGGTCAAGATCAGCGATGACGGAGCGGGCGTAAAGACCGCGAGTTGCGGCGGTAGCAAGGCGATCTCGGGCAAAGGTGGTCATCAGGACGAGGAGTTGATCTTTACATTCGACGCGCCGGTTTCAGCGTCATGCGTACGCGTGGGTCTCGACGGCGTTCACTTCCACGATAGCAGTTCGTCGATCCAGTTTGCACCCACACCCAAGGCGGACGCGGGCGCGGATCTGACGGTACACGAACTGGCGCCTGTGATGCTCGACGCCACGGGGAGTTCGGCGCCGCAAGGCGCACCGCTGCTGTTTCAGTGGACGCAGACGGCGGGGCCGGCTGTGACGCTGTCGGATGCCAACGGCGCACAGCCGACGTTCGTTGCACCGGACGTGGCGCAGTCGGCGCTGCTCGAGTTTCGGGTTGAGGTGTCGTCGGGGACTCAGAGTTCGATCGACACGGTGATGGTCGCGGTCAATCAACACATCCCTGGTAATGCCGTTCCGGTGGCGGATGCCGGTGAGAGCAAGGCGGTTGTGGAACGAACGGGTGTCGTGCTGGACGGAAGGGGCACGTTCGATGCGAACGGCGATGCGCTGATCTACCAGTGGGTACAGACGCAGGGGCCGCCGGTGATTTTGTATGACGCGAATTCGCCCCGCGCGAGGTTCCTCGCGCCGGAGTATCCGGTGCCGATCACTTATTCGTTCCGGCTGGTGGTTACGGACGGCCGGGCGATGTCCGTATCGAGCACGTCTTGCAGCAGCAGTTCCGAGGATGATACGCCTATCCTCTTCATCTCCAGTGTCGGTTCACCCGGTTACGACTACACGATCCTCACGGCGGAGATTGAGGCTGCGTTTACGGATGAGCACGGTCATCATGGGGTCGTTCCGTTCGACGCGCTGACGTCGCTGCCGCCGGGGCTCGAGATCGACGCGTTCAAGGTGCGTGAGACGACGGGGCACATTTACGTCAACATGGTGGATCGTACCTGTCTGTGCGACACGGCGGCGGATTGCGACGATGGCGATTTCTGCAACGGTTCTGAGACGTGCGACCCGGCTTGCGGGTGTCAGCCTGGAACCGCGCCGACCTGTGACGACGACAACGTCTGCAACGGGACCGAGACGTGTGATCCTGCGAGCGGTTGCCAGTCGGGGACTCCGCTCAACTGTGACGACGGCAATGTGTGTAACGGCGTCGAGACGTGCGATCCGATTACGGGTTGTCAATCGGGATCGCCGCTCGTTTGTGACGACGGTGATCCGTGCAACGGCGACGAGACGTGCAATCCCATTGTTGGCTGTCAGCCGGGTCCGCCGATCGATTGCTCGGCGTTGGATGACGCATGTCACGAGGGTGTCTGCAACTCGGCGACCGGTCTGTGTGAGGCTTCGCCCACGCCGGGCGCCTCGTGCGATGACGGCAATGCATGTACGACGAGCGATCTGTGCGACGCGGGCGGAAGTTGCGTCGGGACGACGGTCAACTGTGACGATGCCCTGTACTGCAACGGCGTGGAGTCGTGCGATCCCGCGATCGGATGTGTCGCCGGTACGCCCCCGAATTGTGACGACGGCGTGGCGTGTACGACCGACGCGTGCGACGAGGCGACGGACTCTTGCGCGCACACACCGGTGAACAGCGCGTGTGATGACGGATTACACTGCAACGGCGTGGAGACGTGCGACCCGGCGCTTGGCTGTCAGGCTGGTACGCCGCCCAACTGCAACGACGGCGTATCGTGTACGGACGACGCCTGTGATGAGGCGACGGACTCCTGCACGCACGCGCCGGACAACAGCGTGTGTGATGACAACCTACACTGTAATGGAGTGGAGACGTGTGACGCGGTGAGCGACTGCCAGTCGGGCACACCTCCGAACTGTGACGATGGTGTTGCGTGTACGGTCGACGCTTGCGATGAGGTCAACGATACCTGTTCACACGCGGCGGATGACAGCCTTTGCGATGATGGGCTCTACTGCAACGGGGCTGAATCGTGCAGTGCGACGGCCGGGTGCCAGGCGGGAACTGCACCGAACTGTGATGACGGAATCGCCTGTACGGTCGATAGCTGTGACGAGTCGGGTGACGCCTGCGTTAACGCTCCGGATCAGGGAGCGTGCGACGACGGGAATTCATGCACGGACGACGCCTGCGTTCCGGGAACAGGGTGCGTTTTCACGCCTGACGACAGTAACTCCTGTAGTGACGGCGCCTACTGCAACGGGCTCGAGCTTTGCGTGGCGGGCGTTTGTCTGGCGGGTAATGATCCGTGCCATGACGGTGTCGGGTGTACGGTGGACGCGTGCGATGAGGCGGCGGACACCTGCTCGAACACGCCGGACAACAGCCTGTGCAGCGATGGTTTTTACTGCAACGGTAACGAGACGTGTGATCCCCTGAACGACTGCCAGGCGGGTACCGCGGTTGATTGCGGTCACGTGGACGATCAGTGTAACGTTGGCGCGTGCGATGAGGCACTCGACACCTGCGTTGCCCAGCCGGCCAACGAAAACCAGCCCTGCGTGGACGGTTTGTTCTGTACGGTTGGCGAAGTATGTACGGGTGGGAGTTGCGGCGGTGGAACGGCGCGTGACTGCGGCGACGGCGTGGGGTGCACGGTTGACACGTGCGACGACAACGCTGATCAATGCGTCAACACGGCGGACCATAGCCTCTGTGATAACGGAGAGTATTGCGACGGATCGGAGACGTGCGATCCGGTCAACGATTGTCAGCCCGGATCGAATCCTTGTCCGGGTCTAAAGTGTCACGAGGTGTGGGATCAGTGCGTCGATTGCCTCGGCGACAGTTGGTGCGACGACGGCTTGTACTGCAACGGATCGGAGACCTGTGTCGGAGGCGTATGTCAGCCGGGTACGCCGCCTTGTGGCAGTGACGGCGTGTCCTGTACGGTCGACGGATGTGACGAGGTGGGCGACGTCTGCACGCACGTTCCGGACAACGCGCTCTGTGCCGACGGCCAGTACTGCAGCGGCGTTGAGACTTGTGATCCGCTGAATGATTGTCAGCCGGGAACCGCGGTCGACTGCGATGACGGCGTTGGTTGCACGGTGGACCAGTGCGACGAGGCCAAGGACATGTGCCTCAATCTGCCGAACAGCAGTCTCTGTGATGACACGCTCTACTGCACCGGCGTCGAGACGTGTGATGCGATCGCCGACTGCCAGCCGGGCACGCCGATCGATTGCAGCCATCTCAACGACCAGTGCAACCTCGGCGCGTGCGACGACTCGCTGGACACGTGCGTCCAGCAGCCCGCCAATGAAGGGTTGGGCTGTGACGACGGCGCCTTCTGCAGTGTCAGCGAAATGTGCAGCGGTGGCGCCTGCGGAGGAGGCGTGGCCAGGGATTGCGCCGATCTGGTCGATTGTACGGTGGATTCCTGTGATGAGGCCGGTGACACCTGTGTCCACACGCCGCAGAACTCGCTCTGCGATGATGGAAACGTCTGCACGGACGATACGTGCGACGCTGCTGCGGGTTGCGTGTTTACGCCGGATGACACCAACAGTTGTGACGACGGGCTGTTCTGCAACGGTCCGGAGATCTGTTCCGGTGGTACGTGTCAGACCGGTGCCGATCCGTGCGATGACGGTGTCGCCTGTACGACGGATTCGTGTGACGAATCCACCGACACCTGTACCCATCTCCCGCAGGCAAGTCTCTGCAGTGATGGACAGTTCTGCAACGGTGTGGAGATCTGTGATGTGCTGACCGGCTGTCAGTCCGGTCCGGCCGTCGACTGCGATGATACCGTGAGCTGCACCGTCGACGTTTGCGATGAGAACAAGGACCTGTGTCTCAACACACCGAATCACAGCGCTTGCGATGACACGCTGTATTGCACCGGCGTTGAGCTATGTGATGCACTGGCGGGTTGTCAGCCGGGCACACCCGTGAACTGCGACGACTCGGTGACGTGTACGGTGGATTCGTGCGACGACGTGGCGGATACGTGCTTGCACACGCCGACGGACAGTCTGTGCAACGACGGACAGCACTGCAACGGCGTGGAAACGTGCGATGCCTTGCTGGGTTGCCAGTCGGGTACGGCACCCGACTGCGACGATACGGTCGCCTGTACGATCGATGCCTGCGATGAAGTGACGGATACGTGTACGCATACGCCGGACGACGGTGCGTGTAGCGACAGTGACGTTTGCACTGGAACGGAAACCTGTAATCCGCTTTCGGGATGTCAGCCGGGTACGCCGCTCGTCTGCGACGATATGAATCCATGTACGGATGACTCCTGCGATGCCGTCCAGGGCTGTCAAACGACGCCGGATGACACGAACAGTTGCGAGCTGGATGGGACGCTGTGCACGATCGATCTCTGTGTCGGCGGCGTTTGCCAGACGGATACGGTGACGTGTCCGCCGGACGAGGAGTGTGCGACCTTTGCCTGCAATCCGATGACGGGTGTCTGCGACGCGTCGCCGATCAACGAGGGATTGCCCTGTCTCAGCGACGGAAACGAGTGCACGAACGATCTTTGCGTCGCCGGGATGTGTGACCATCCGGACGTCGCCAACGATACACCGTGCACGGATGACGGCAATGAGTGTACCGACGACGTGTGCCTCCTGGGCGACTGTTCGCACCCGGACATCTTGGACGGGTCTGCCTGCGCGAGCGACCAGATCGCCTGTACGCTCGACGTCTGTGTGACCGGCGTCTGCGAAAATGATCCGCTGGATGATTTCTGCGAGGATCACCAGTACTGCACGGGCACGGAGATTTGCGATCCTGCCGTCGACTGCGTCTCGTCGGGTGATCCGTGTCCGGCGGCGGAAGTCTGCTGCGAGAGCAGCGACGTGTGTGCGACGGAGTGTTGCGACGATACCGACTGCGACGACACGAATCTCTGCACGACGGACGCTTGTGTGGCCGGCGTGTGCCAGAATACGCTTGTGACCTGCCCGGATGATGGGTTGTACTGCACGGGTACCGAAGCGTGCGATCCGGCGACCGGGCTGTGTACATCGAGCGGCATTCCGTGCTCTGCCCCCGCGGCGCTGTGCTGCGAAGACTCGGACATCTGTGTGGCGCAGTGCTGCTCGGATGCGGCCTGCGATGACGGTGATCTGTGTACCACGGACCTGTGCGTTGGCGGTTCGTGTGTGAATGCCGCGGTGGTCTGTGCCGATGACGGTCGGTTCTGCACGGGGACGGCGTCGTGTGATCCGGGCACGGGCCTGTGTGTCTCGAGCGGATTCGCCTGTCCGCCGGATCAGGTCTGCTGTGAGATCTCGCAGAGCTGCGAGGAGCAGTGTACGGTGATTCCGACGGTCTCCGAATGGGGCCTGATCGCCCTGGCCTTGATGCTCCTGACCGGTGCGAAGGTTTACTACGGCGGTCGGTCGGCCCAGACGGCACCGGTTCGATCGTAGATGATCGACGATCAGGTTTGAGCGGAATAACCATGGACCCACGGCGCGGGCGTGCCGTGGGTCTTTTCTTATACTTGACAGCGAAGCATGCTTGATGACAGTGATTTGCGGCGGTGCCGTCGCTTGGTAACCTGATGCGGCCGAGATCGGGTGTGCGCAGCTTTCTGTGCGGATGACTCCTCTTTCGTGTGTGAGTATGGCGTGGGCAGACGCAGAAAGAACGTGAAGAAGAAGCGTGACGGCCAGTCGTCACCGGGACCGAGCACGGGACGATCTCGTCCCGCGGGGGGAGAGGGGGCAGGTCGCCGGCAACGGTTTCGCTCCTGGGTGAGGTCCAATCGGTCCGACCTGCGGTTCCTGCTCATCTTCGGGGTCTGTCTGAGTGTCTACTATGCCGCGACGTTGACCTCGCCGATCAAGAACGGTTTTTTCCCCACGTATTTGCGATGGAACGCTTCGGTCTCCGGGGCGTTGCTCCAGGTGCTCGGGCAGGACGTCGTCGTGGTGGACCAGTCGATCGGGTTGGTGGGCGGCGCTTCCATTCAGGTCGAGCGCGGGTGTGATGCGGTGGCTCCCTCTGCGCTTTTCGTTTCCGCCGTGCTCGCGTCGCCGGTGGCGCTGGGGTCGCGGCTTGCCGCCGCGGCGTTGGGCAGTGTCGCGCTGATGCTGCTCAATCTACTGCGCGTGATCAGCCTTTTCCTCGTTCGGGTCTACTATCCCAAGGCGTTCGACACCGTCCACCTGGACGTGTGGCAGGCGCTGTTCATTCTGTTGGCCTTACTGCTCTGGGCGCTCTGGGCCTCGCGCGCCTCGAAGAAGGCCAGGCTATCCCATGCCTCCGCCTAGACGATTACTTCGTTTCTTTGCCCTCGCGGCACTGTTCTTCGCCCTGTTGATGGCACCGTGGCCGGGGTTGGAGCGCGGCTATTCCCATCTCTTCCGCAGGGGTGGTGATGTCGTCTTTTCTTCGCGCTTCTGGTTCTGGCCGCAAGCGCGTGTTCGTTTTCTCGATCTGAGCGCGCCGGACCTGGTGAGCCGGATCAACGCGGTGATTCCCGGTCGCCTCCCCTCGGGGTTTGAACCGCCGCCGGCGCAGGGCGTCAAAGACACGCTGATGGTGCTGATCAACCGCGACACACCGGCCTCGACGGGGCAGTTGCGAACGAGCAGTCGCTATGTGGCCTTTGGTCCCACGGCGATGATCATTGCACTCGTCCTGGCGACGCCGCTCTCCTGGCGGCGGCGCGGTTGGGCGTTTTTCTGGGCTTTCCTGCTGATTCACGCGTTTATCGCGTTGCGACTGACCCTGACACTCACCGCGAACGGCTTCGCCGCTGACAAGCTCTATGCGTTGTTTCACCCGAGTGTCTTCTGGCGGGGCATGCTCGGGCGCGTTGAGGCGTTGATATCGGATGATCCCACCGTCTCTTTCGTCGTGCCGGCGTTCATCTGGTTCCTTGTGACGTTTGGATCGCGTGCGGTGTGGTCGTCCCGTGCGTCGCGACCGGACGATGCCAGGTCCGACGTCGACTCGCGGTCGTCGTCGGGAGGTGCCCGCACGGACCTTCCTCGGGGGTAGAATCACTTTGATGACAGAACACGGACGAGTCGGCGAGCAGAAGGCCATGACGGCCGATGGCAGAAGCGTATCGGCGTGGCGGCGGCTGGCACTGGGTGCTGCTTTTGCGAGCGTTTTCTCTTTGGCCGCGCTGTCCTCGGGCTTCCCGTTGGCATCTCGCCGGGAGAGCGGTTCGGTCGACACGACGCTACCGGCTCCCGGAGCCGCCAAAGGCTTCAATGTGGTGGTCATCACGCTCGACACCACGCGTGCCGATCGTCTGGGCTGCTATGGGTACGCTCGTGCCCAGACGCCTGCGCTCGACGGTCTGGCTGAGAGGGGCATTCGTTTTGCAGACGCGATCGCCCACACGCCGATCACGCAGCCGTCGCATGCCTCGATCTTCACGGGGCTGCTCCCGCCGAATCACGGCGTGAGGCTGAACGGTCCGTTTCACCTTGACGCGGCACAGATCACACTGGCTGAGCGACTGAAGGACCGGGGATACCAGACGGCGGCGTTCGTTTCGTCGTTCGTTCTTGATGCCCGGTTCGGCTTCGATCAGGGCTTCGATGTGTACGACGACGTCGTTGCCCCGACCGGCGGAGGCCAGTTCGGAATCCACAATGAGCGGTCGGCCGGGAGCGTCACCGACGCCGCCATCCGGTGGTTTGGCGATCGCGACCGCGATCGCCCGTTCTTCGCCTGGGTGCATTATTTCGATCCGCACGAGCCGTACGCTCCACCTCCGCCGTTTTCGCAGCGTTTCGAGGGTCGTCCCTACGACGGTGAAATCGCCTACATGGATTCTCAGCTCGGGCGGCTTTTGAAGGCGATGAGGCGTTCCGCTGCCTGGCGGAACACGTTGATCGTTGTTGTTGGCGACCATGGCGAGAGTCTTGGGGAGCACCAGGAGCCATCGCATTCGCTTTCGCTGTACGACGCGACGCAGCGCGTACCGCTGATCGTCTCGTGCGCGAGCCTGATCGAGCGTCCGTTGGTGATTGATGATGTCACTGTGGCGATCAGCGACGTGTTTCCCACGGTGCTGAGTCTGCTAGGGGGCGACCAGGAAGGTCGATGCGACGGCGTGAGCCTACTGGAGGCGCGGAGGCAGAAGGACCGCGTGGTCTATCTCGAGGCGCTATCGACCTACTTTGAGCATGGTTGGGCGCCGCTCTTCGGGTTGCGACGACACCACGACAAGTTCATCTTGGCGCCCACGCCGGAGTACTTCGATCTTCGCGTCGATCCGCGCGAACTCGAGAGCCTCTTCGCCGCGCCATCGGACGCCGCCAAGGCGTCGATTGCCGTGCTTCGGTCAAGTCTTGCCGGCTTACTGGCGAAATGGCCCACCATCGAGGAACTCGAAGCCCTGGCCGTGGGTGCCGATCTGGAAACAACTCAGCGGCTCGAATCACTCGGCTATGTGTCCGGAGCCTCCGCCGACGGTTCCATCGGGTCGCTCGATCCCAAGGACATGATCGCGACGTGGACGATGCTCCTCGAGGCCCAGGCCTTGACCGAGAGGGGGCGCCTTGACGAGGCGCTGGCAATGACGCGCCAAGCGCAGGGGCTGTCGCCGCGCGATCGCAGTGTCTTCCAGCGGCTGGGCGACATTTACTCGTTGCAGCGTCGCTATGATCTGGCGGAGAAGGCCTATCGGGATTTCAACGATATCATGCCCAATGCCGACGTTTGTGTCATGCTGGCCCAGATGGTCATGGTCCAGGGGCGTCTCGGTGAAGTGGAGCAGGTACTGAAACAAGCCCAGAAGCTGGAGCCCAGGCACGGCGGCGTCTTCATCGTCCGCGGGGACGTACTGTCTGTTCAAGGTCGAATCGACGATGCCATCCGTCAGTATGAACGGGCCATTCAGTTGGACCCGTACCGTGCGACGGAGATGGCCAGCGCGCGCATCCGATTTGCGAAGAGCAAGAGATAACCTCCCGGCTGAATCCCCTGGTCAAGTTTGTTGTCAGTGACTGTGCGGTTCGCGGTTGTAACGCTCGCGCGCCGAGCGTGTCATGAGCAGCGGGAAGACGATGTCGCTGAGGCAACAGGGCACAACGACCGCAAGAACGACGAAGAGGAAGACCTTTCCGAGGTCGTCGATCCACGCGACGATGCCGAGCGGTCCCACCATGTAGAAGATGCTGGCCATGGTCGAGGCGAAAACGTGCAGCGAGTGCGAGATGATAGTACTGCGCATGACGCCGGCGGATGCAGCGAGGCCGACCGCCACGCCGATCACCGCGAACGGGATGGACAATCCGGGGTGTTCTGCGGCGCAGATGTGCCACTCGGTCGGCGTCTGCAGTATCCAAAGCGAGAGGTGCGGGATAACGATGTCGCTCACGCCGCAGACACCGATCGCGCCCAGCAGGCCGATGGCGACGGCCTTGGGGACGTTCCGATCATAGCGCGAGAACATGGCCGTGGTCGCCACGGCTGAGAAGAGCATGTGCGCGGGGTGAAACAGGTGGAAGAAGAGCTGCGCCGGATTGGCTCCGTGATCGTGGCCGTCGCCGGCGGTGTGAGCGCCACCTGTCTCTGCTTCGCCGGCGAACCCCATGACGCAGATCGTCCCGGCGGCGATCAGCCCGATGGCCACCGCGGAGACGGAGAAGGGCACGTGCTCGCGAAGTTCGACGACCAGCGCCGAGGAATGATCGTCGATGCACTCGCCGCCGCTAGGTGGAGGGTGCTGGTCGTCGTGGCTGTGAGCGTGATTCGACAAGGTCATGATTCTCCGCGCGACGCTCGCCGCGTTGTTTCAGCCTGACGGATTATTCCGATTCAACGCCCCAGAGCAACCGCCGCTTGGCGGACGGGGCGTTTACGGGTGTGTGACACTCTCGGCGGCTCGCGGAACAGCGAACTGACGCGTAACATCGCCCGCGCCGGGTACCGGATCAGAGCCCCAAACGCGGGCGAGCGGGTCCGAAGACCAACGGCCTGTCCACGACGACCCCGCGCTGACGCTTGGGGCTCTGATCAGCCCCGCCGTTAGTCACATTAACCCGGTATTCAGTCGCGGCGAGTTCGATATAATCTCGCCGGGAGGATGATGACGAAGGGAAAGGTGATCGGCCATGTCCGCTTCGATACGACTCAAGGAACTGCTCAACGACAATACGATGCCGTCCGCGCCGGAATTGGTCGTCGGCGAGCGAGGCGGCCGGGTGCGATGCCTCGCGTGCGGGCATCGATGTTCGATTCTCCCGGGGCGAAGCGGCGTTTGCCGGGTCCGATTCAACGCGGAGGGCGAACTGCGCGCCCCAGCCGGGTACGTCGCAGGCGTTCAGGTCGACCCGATCGAAAAGAAGCCTTTCTATCACGCATTCCCGGCCAGAGATGCACTGTCTTTCGGAATGCTCGGCTGTGATCTGCATTGCGGCTATTGTCAGAACTGGGTCACCAGCCAGTCTCTTCGTGACGACGCGGCCGTGTCGCGACCGACGTTTGTGACGGCCGAGCGCCTGATCGAGATCGCCGTCGCCCGCAAGGTTCCCGTCATGGTCAGCACCTACAACGAGCCGCTGATCACGGCCGACTGGGCGGTGGAGATCTTCAAGCTCGCCACGGCCGAGGGGATTCAGTGTGGTTTCGTCAGCAACGGCAACGCCACGCCCGAGGTGCTCGAGTTCATCCGGCCGTACGTGGATCTCTACAAGGTCGACCTGAAATGTCATGACGACGGCAGTTATCGCAAGCTCGGCGGCGTTCTCGAGAACGTGCTCGATTCGATCCGGCGGCTATGGGCGATGCAGTTCTGGGTCGAGGTCGTTACGCTGGTGGTTCCCGGGTTTAACGACGGCGATGACGAACTCAAGCGGATGGCGGGTTTTTTGGCGGGGGTGTCGGTGGACATTCCGTGGCACGTGACGGCCTTTCATCCGGACTACAAGATGACCGGCCCGCCGCGCACGCCGGCTGAGACGCTTGTGCGGGCTTACGACATCGGCAAGGAGGCCGGCCTGCGGTTTGTGTATCCCGGCAATATTCACGGCGGGATCGGGAACCGTGAGCACACCTACTGCCCCCAGTGCGAAAAGCTGCTGATTCGCCGGTGCGGGTTCATCGTCGAGGAAAACCGGATGAAGGGCTCGATCTGCCCGTTCTGCGACGAGGCGATCCCCGGGGTCTGGGAGAAGGACCCACCCAGCCATACGGATGGGATGGGCGTACCGCTGCCGGTCGTGGTTTCCGAGGGGCCGTGCGGGTAGGGACTCGCTGGATCACATTCTGGGAAGCGCCAATGCCAGTGCGGCATTCGGATTCCAGACCTGACCGGGCGATAATCAGATTGTTCATCTGGTGGTTGCTGGTTCAGGCGTTGTATCTAGCGATACCGCAGCCGAGCCCGATGAAGACCTACCGTCCACACGGTCCGTGCCATAGTGCCGTACTCCTGTTGGCGCCCATCGGTGCGTGGCATGCGGCAAGGTACGGCGGTCACCCGGCTCTATTTTTGGGGTACGCGCTGCGAGTACTCTTCTCTACGTTGTCGCACACGGTGATACCCTGACCTTTGGCACATCCGACATGGAGTTTGCCTTGGGTTGCGTTTTCTTCATTGCCCTGCCGGTTGCGATGGGGCTCGTGTGCCGATCGATGGTGTGGCGGCGTTTCTGGTGGCGCATAGAGCAAGCGCGGCGCCTGGGACGCTGCATTCATGGCGATTACGACTTGACGGGGAACGTCTCTGGTATTTGTCCGGAGTGCGGTCGCGAGGTTGCGAAATCAGCGGGCCGGCATGCGTCCGGGCGCCCGAAACCAAGCCTGCGCCGGCTGGATCGGACAGCCAGCCCGACTCGAAGTCCGCTCCCTGACGGTCGCGGCTCGGACCCGGCGGCGGCACGACGACGGATCGTGCCATGCGATGCACCCTCTGCCTGGGAAGGGCAGGGCTCGATTGCACACCGGGCTGATTCTTGACCCCCAATCGTCCGAAAAGTAGTGTGTCGGCACGCGCTTTGCAGACGTGCCTTGCGGACGCGCCAGTGGCCCTCTTTGGAGTAATACGTGATGGCTATCCGAGTTGGCATTAACGGTTTTGGCAGGATCGGGCGGTTGGTCTTTCGGGTTCTGGCTGAGCGACCCAATGACTTCGAAATCGCCGCGATCAACGACCTGAGCGACGTGGCGATGCTCAGGCAGTTGCTCAAATATGATTCCGTCCACGGCCGGTTCAAAGGGACCGTCGATGCGACCGACAACGCGCTGATCGTCAACGGGAAAGAGGTCAAGGTGCTCGGCGAGCGTGCCCCGGCCAAGCTGCCGTGGAAGTCGCTCGGCGTCGAGGTCGCGGTCGAGTCGACTGGTGTGTTCGCGAAGCGCAAGAGTGAGAAGGGCGGATACGGCGACCACATCGATGCCGGTGCGAAGAAGGTGATCCTCAGCGCGCCGTCGAAGGACGATCCCGATCTCATGGTTGTGATGGGTGTCAACGACGATCAGGTCAGCGCGGCCCATCAGTGCCTCTCCAATGCGAGTTGCACGACGAACTGCCTGGCGCCGGTCGCCAAAGTCCTGAACGATTCGTTCGGCTTGGTCGAGGGGCTGATGACCACCGTGCATGCCTACACCAACGACCAGCGCGTCGGTGATCTGATTCACAGCGATCCGCGCCGCGCCCGAGCGGCCGCGGTCAACATCATCCCGACGACGACCGGTGCCGCCCGTGCTGTCGGAAAGGTCATTCCGGAGCTCGCCGGCAAGCTCAACGGTTTTGCTCTTCGCGTCCCCGTGGTAGACGGTTCGGTGGTCGATCTGGTGGCTACGTTGAAGAAGTCGGTCACGGCCGAGGAAATCAATGCCGCGCTGAAGACCGCCGCCGAAGGGAAGATGAACGGCGTTCTGGAATACAGCGAAGACCCGCTGGTCAGCTCTGACATCGTCGGGAATCCGTCCAGCTCGATTGTCGATTCGCTGAGCACCATGACTATGCCGGCCAAGGGCGGCAACATGGTGAAGGTGGTCTCGTGGTACGACAACGAGTGGGGTTACGCTTCCCGCACCGTTGACCTGATCGCCAAGGTCGCCGCGCTGTAGCGAAGGGCGTCCGCTTCTATTCGGTTCCGCTCTGCAGCCGGTGAGGCTTGAGCGAGCTTGATCGCCGCGGTTGGCCGCCGGCTTGGCGGAGCTGGGACCTTTCTCCATGGATGGTGGTAGTTTGTGCCATGAAAAAGACCATTGACGACATCGACGTTCGTGGAAAGCGAGTGCTGGTTCGGTTGGACCTGAACGTCCCGCTTGACGGCCTTCAGCACATCACCGACGACCGCCGTATCCGAGCGGCGTTGCCGACCGTCCAGAAGCTGGCGGAAGGTGGCGGTCGCTTGATTCTCATGAGCCACCTCGGGCGTCCCAAGGGCGCCGCGACGGATCGGACGACGTACTCACTGGCGTCGGTCGCCATCCGATTGGGTGGGCTGCTGGAAAAGACGGTCCCGCTGGTTCCCGATTGTGTCGGCAATGCCGCGCGCGACGCCGTCTCGAATCTGGCGGATGGCGACGTCTGTTTGCTGGAGAACCTGCGCTTCTACGACGCCGAAACCATCAAGGACAAGAAGGCTGCGAGCGATGCTCAACTCCGTGCGCAGAAGGACGCGTTCGCGCAGGAGCTGGCCGACCTCGCGGACGTCTATATCAACGATGCGTTCGGAACCTGTCATCGCGACAACGCGAGTATGCTTACAGTTCCACAGCTGATGGAAGGCAAACCGCGCGTGGTCGGCTATCTGGTTCGTCATGAGCTGCAGTTCCTGGGTGAATCCGTCGCCAATCCCGCGCGCCCATTCGTCTGCGTGTTGGGCGGCGCGAAAGTGTCCGACAAGCTGGGCGTCATCCGCACTCTGCTGACGAAGTGCGACACGATTCTGATCGGCGGAGCCATGGCCTATACGTTCCTGGCCGCCGAGGGTGAGTCGGTCGGCAAGAGTCTTGTCGAGCCTGATCTCTTCGATACGGCTCGTAGCCTTCGTGCCGAGGCCGGTAGGCGCCTGAAGCTTCCGGTCGACAGCATCGTCGCCGCGGATATGAAATCCGGTGCGTCAGCAGATGTCTGTGGGCTGCCTATTCCGGCGAACCGAATGGGGCTCGACATCGGTCCGCGCACCATAGCGGCCTATCGTGACCTCATGCAGACGGCGAAAACCGTTGTCTGGAACGGGCCGATGGGTGTATTCGAGGTTTCTCCGTTCGACCAGGGCACACTGGCGGTGGCGTCGGCGGTGGCTGAGGCCACCGATCAAGGGGCAATTTCAATCATCGGCGGAGGCGACAGCGCGTCGGCGATCGACAAAGCGGGCCTCGCGGATAGAATCACGCATATCTCGACCGGCGGCGGGGCCTCGCTGGAGTTTCTCGAGGGCAATCCCTTCGCCGCCATCGACGTGCTCGACGACGCGTAACGGTAAAGGGAACAACCGCGATCGACCCCCAAGAGACACCCACAAGGCGTTTTGCGCTGGCTACTCCCGGCGTTCGCATGGCTCCTTCTCTACTCGCGGCGGACTTCTCGCAGCTGGCGCCGGCGGTGGCGCAGATCGAAACAGCCGGTGCGACCGTGCTTCATTTGGACGTGATGGACGGTCATTTTGTGCCGAATATCAGCTTCGGCGTACCCGTGATCGCTTCGCTTCGGGCGCGCACCCAGATGCTCTTTGATGCCCACCTGATGATCGCCGAGCCGCAGCGGTATGCAGAGGCATTCGTAAAGGCAGGCTGTGATCATATCACATTCCATATCGAAGTGACGGATCAGCCGACCGAGGTCATTCGGGCGATTCGCGGCCTAGGGGCCTCAGTGGGTGTTTCCTTGAATCCGACGACGCCTGCCAGCGCCATCGAGTCGATCGTCGGCGAGGTGGATATGGTGCTTGTGATGAGTGTCTGGCCCGGATTCGGCGGGCAATCGTTCATGCGTGACGTTCTACCAAAGGTCGAGGAGCTTCGACGCAGGCTCGGCGACCACCAGCGATTGGAGGTCGACGGCGGGATCGACGCCGACACCATCGGCGATGCCGCCTCCGCCGGGGCTGACACCTTCGTCGCGGGCACGGCTGTCTTCCGCAACCCGGATCCCCCGGCGGCGATGAAAACGCTTCGTGATCTGGCCCTCGGAGCGATCGGCGGCTAGAGTACCGTGAGCAAACGTGTCCGATTCTTTGGGCAGCCCGCCCGGAAGTCTCAGATGGTGCGGCTGAGTTCGGGCGGCGCGGAGGGATTCGAAGGTAGACCGGTGTCCTCGCTCGTACTGATTCCTTGGGCTGAGACGGCGTGGAGCGCTGCCGGGAGAATTGCCGGGCGAACTCCTCTTCCGCTGACGGACGTCGGTCAGGATCAGGCCCGCTCCTGGGCTGAATCGATATCTGAATATGACGTGGATGTGGTCTATTCGAGCGACGAACGGGCGTCCGTCGAAACGGCAGAGATCATCGCCGAGAAGCTCGACGCTACGCATAAGACGATGGTGGGAGTGGCAGAGGTCGATCCCGGTCTGTGGGACGGACTGACTCTTGATGATCTCAAGCGTCGTCACGCCAAGGTCTTCAAAAAGTGGTATCAGGATCCGTCGAGTGTCTGCCCGCCGGAGGGCGAGGATCTGGGCGACGCCCAAGAGCGACTTCGCGGTGCTGTGGAGCGGGTCCTTCGAAAGAATGGTGAAGCGGGGAAGGCTGTCGTTCTCGGGCCTGTCGCGCTTTCATTGATCCGGTGTTGGCTCGACCAAGCTGACCTGGACCAGGCTCGTTCACTTGTGCCCGAAGGGCCTTGTCACTACGAACGAGATGCGGTTATTGCTCCGGTCGGCACCGCGGCGGCGGGGGAATCGTCCGACGACGACTCGCAAGGCCCGCCCGCGGCAAGTGAGACCCGAGATTCGGGCTGATTGACGGATGGCACAAGAAAAAGTCGGCATCCCGGCTGGTTTGTGGACACGTTGCGAGAGCTGCGGCCACATGTTGTACGAGAAGGAGGTGGCAGAGGCGCTCTTTGTTTGCCCCGAGTGCAGCCACCACCGCCGCATCGACGCCCGTACGCGCATCGAGCAACTCGTGGACCCAGGTTCCTTTGAAGAGCTCTACGCCGATCTTCGACCGCAGGATCCGCTGAAGTTCAAAGACCGCATACCCTACAAGGACAGGATCAAGCGAGAGCAGAGCAAGACCGGGGAATTGGAGGCCATCGTTGTGGGGCGGGGCTTCGTTCGCGGTCGCGCCGTCATGCTCGGCGTCATGAATCCAAGTTTCATCATGGCCTCGATGGGTGCGGTCGTCGGGGAGAAAGTCACGCGGGCGATTGAACGCGCCATCGAAGAAAACCTGCCGCTCGTAGTCGTGACGGCTTCGGGTGGCGCGCGTATGCAGGAAGGTATGGTCTCGCTCGTGCAGATGGCCAAGACGTCCGCCGCGCTGGCGAGGCTCGACGACGCCGGCGGGTTGTACATAGTGGTTGCCACCGATCCCACGACGGCCGGCGTCGCCGCCAGTTTTGCCGGCCTCGGCGATTTCATTATCGCCGAACCGAAGGCGATGATCGGCTTTGCCGGTCCTCGCGTTATCGCCAACACCATCAACGCTGAGCTTCCCGACGGATTTCAAACGGCCGAGTTCATGATGGAGCATGGGTTCGTCGACCTCATTGTGTCGAGGTCGAACCTTCGACGGGAGATTGCACGCCTCATTGATTTTTGCGGGAAGTAGAACGGCGGCTGGAATTCCGCAAGAGTTTTCCTCGGTCATGCCGATGAACGGAGTGGATACCAACGTCTTTTTTGTTCCCGGCGCTTGGCTAATGGAACGACCGGCAAGACTGCGCAACACCATGGTGTGCCTGGTGGTGGCCATGACGACCACCTCGGCACTGCTCGGCTGGATCGATCCCTCGACCTCACTGCCGTCACCACCTCCTTCGCCCGAAGCGTTCTTGCCGCTGGCGGTGCAGGCAGTGGAAGCGGCAGAGTCGTTCGGTGTGCTTGACTGGTCCGGCATCGAGGTCGTCGCTGGATCCAGGGAGCCTGCGGATCACACTGTTACCTCACGCTCTCTTTTGGCGGCGACACGTCCTACAGGTGTGCTGGAGCTGAACGAAGAAGCGGTCTGCCATTTCAGAGTGGATCTCGACGGTCGGCCCTCAGCTTCACACCATTGGATCCATCAACATGTAGTACCTGGCGAGGAAGACACTATCAGGATAGAGGTGGTTCTCCCCTCCGAGAGTGATCGAATGACGCGGGCACAGTGGTTCAGCGTACGCGCACTGGCCGCCGTTCTGTGCGATTCCGACCACCCGATGGAATCACTTCCATTGCGTCTGGGCGAAGCGTGGGCTCACGTTTACGATCTCGACGCGGAAAACACCCTTCATTGACACTTTCATTTGCCCGCGAGATTCCGTATACTAGCGCGCGTCATAGCGGTTGACAAACAACTGTAGCGGCGGATGGCAGAAGAGTCTCGGCGGAAAGATGCATTCGGACGCTGCAGCAGAGTGGAGTTTGCTCTGACGGTCGTAGATGCATCGGTCTCCAGCGTCCTGCGGGCTGCAGTGGAGGGGACATCCGTGGACATTCGATTCACCATCTGGCGCGTTGCTGGAACACTTGCCAGTGCTCTTGTCGCCACTTCTTCCGTAGCGCAACCGAACGACCCGCACTTTGACCTGCAGTGGGGATTCCACAACCTGGGGCAGGATGTCAATGGAGTTGCTGGAAAGATCGGTGCGGACATTCGCACACTGGAGGCCTGGGCCGTTCATTCCGGCACCAGGTCCGTCACCGTGGCTATCGTCGGGCGCGGCGTCGATCCTCACACCGAATTCTCCGACAGGCTTCTGGGAGGGCACGCAACGCTCGGTGATCCGCTCGATTCCGTAGGTGCGTGTGACGGCGACACAGGACTGGCTGGCGTTGTCGCAGCCACACAGAACAACAACGCGGGCATCGCAGGGATCCACGCCGGCGTGAAGCTACTTCCTGTGCGCGTGTTGGATGGCTGCTTTATGGTGCCGAAATCGACTCCGGACGGAATTCGATGGGCGGTCGACCATGGTGCTGATATTGTGCTAGTCCCCGTTCGCCTCGTTCATCATCAAGACGCTCTGGTCGATGCCGTCAACTACGCCGCAAAGAATGATGTTCTCTTGATCGCGCCGATGGGACCCACCGCCGACAGCGCTACAGTCTTTCCTGCAGCCATTGACGGGTGCCTGGCTGTGGCGGCCACGAACAATGATGACACCCCGTCCTCGAACTCGGGATCCGGCGACTATGTCGATCTGGCCGCGCCCGGCGGGAATACCTGGACCACCACGCGCGCGACTGCCTATGGATACACCACTGCCTCCCAAGACACGCTGGCCGCCTCCGCACATGTCGCGGGCGTAGCTGCACTGGTTCTGTCGTATGCGCCTCAGCTGCACTCGAACGAGCTGGCGCAGGTCCTCGTGGACTCCGCCGATGACATCGGCGAGCCCGGGTGGGACCAGTTCACCGGTGCAGGCCGGGTGAACGCGCACAGAGCGCTCAAACTGGCACCCCCGCCGGTGCTTCGTTTCGAACCGATCGAGCCGATCCCGGCGACGATTCGAACGGGCAAGCCGAGTGCGTTGGTAATCCGCATCGCCCAAGTTGCAGAACCCATGCTCCCTGATTCTGCGCGGCTGATGTACCAGACGGAATCGCGCGACAGCGGCTGGCTTCCTCTGCGACCGCTCGGCGAAGAGCGGTTCCTGGCCACCCTGCCCAGTCTGTCTTGTGGTTCTAAGATCAACTTCTATATGATGGCACTGGACGATTCGAGAGCGTCGATGACCGAGCCCGTTGCCGCGCCGGGTGTTTCGCATTATGCAGAGTCAGGTGTGCGGCAATCGTTGTTTGAAGACGACTTCGAGACGGATCGAGGATGGGAGTCCATCGGCGGAGATCATACCTCAGGCCGGTGGGAGCGCGTGGATCCGATCGGGTCGATGTCCCAGCCCGAGTTTGATCGATCGCCCAATACCGAGCGCCTCTGCTTTGTGACCGGCCAGCACTTCAGCACCGATCCTGGAACAAACGATGTCGACGGTGGTCCGGTCCAACTCGTATCGCCGATCGTCGATCTTCCTACGTCCGATGCGATAATCAGTTATGCCCGCTGGTTCTATTGGGCGGGGAATGGAGCTGAAGACTTTCTCACCGTCGAGATATCGCGCGACGGCGGCCTCCATTGGACGATCGCTGAAATCGTAGCTTCGACCGGCGCGTGGGTGACGCATAGCTTCCGTCTTAGCGAGTTCTCCGGCGTTAGTGGTGATCAGCTTCGTGTTCGGTTTTCCGTGGCCGATGCCCCGAACGATTCACTGACAGACGCAGCCATCGACGAGTTTCTCGTGGAAGCTATCCATTGCACTCTCCCGCCGGGCGATGCCAATGCCGACGGCGTCACCGATCACGCTGATTATCGTGAGATGCTGAGCTGCTGGACGGGGCCACGGTCAACGCTCGATCGCGGCCTGTGCGCAGTCCTCGATTTCGACGACAGCCTCAAGGTCGACTTGCGAGACTTCCACCGCTTTCAGGTAGTATTCAACCGTCGTTGACCTGTATCCAGGCAGGTGGTTGCGAGCCTTCGTCTGCTTTGCAGCCATCCGAGATTCCGCCGATGAATCATGGGGAGGCCGCAACCCTCTGGGTGGAGTTCAGCCGCACCGGCGACTCCGAGTGCTTTGAGAGGCTTTACCGAGCCTACCGCGAGGACGTCTTGAGGTATACCAGGTCGCGCCTGGGCGATGAGGATGCCGCAGACGATGTTACGAACCGCACGTTTACGTACTTGGCCGTGGCTCGACCGGTCATCCACGTCAACTTTGAATCGATGCTCATCTATTACGCTGGTCTGCGATGTCGAAGCTACCAGGTCTCCCAAGTACCGAAAGCGCCTTCCGGCTTCGCGCCGTACGTCGTCAACGGCCGGACAGGGCCTGATAGAGCGGCAGAAGACCGTGATCAAACAGCAGAGACGATATCTGCACTTCAGAGGCTGACCCAGGACGACCAGGACCTGATCGTACTGCATCTTCTGGCTGGTCTGAGTCTCCGCCAGATCGCTGAGCTTCTAGCCATTCCAACACGTACACTCAACCGACGCTACCACAAGGCCTTATCCCGGCTCCGTCGGTTCCTGAGAGATTCCTGATTTTCTGTGGCCAACTGCTCAAATCGCCCTGTTCTATATAAGGGAGACCCATCCATGGACGAGGACGCGAAACACACAGAGAGAGAACTACGCGAGCCTCTGAGCCAATGGTACGAACGGCCCCTCGCCACGGATAGCGCCACCTGTCCGGATGGCCCCCTCTTCCGCGATTTGGTCGAACACGCACAGTTCAGAGTCGCCCTTCCACCGGACCAAGCCTCCCATGTAGATGCATGCCCGCGTTGTGAACGCACGCTTCAAGCGATTCGGCGAGAGCTGGCCGAACTCGACGATGCTGAAACCCGAAGCGAGCGAACAGCGGAGACGGCGTGTCCAGCAGAACCTGCAACGCCGATGCTGCGCAAGCACGTGATGGCCGGACGTTGGGGACCTGCCACGAGGAAGGTCGCAGGATTGGCCGCCGCGGCGTGCATCTTGCTCGCCTGTTGGCTCGTCTGGAACCATACAGGTGCCGGGCCGGCGCTGGCGGGCGACCTGCGCGAAATCGGGTTTGCCAGACCCATCCCATTCCAGGGGACACCACTCGACCTGAGCGATCCGCAGGTCGTCAGCGACACTGAATTGCAGATCGAAAACCTCCGAATCGAATTGGCCCAGGCGTTGTCGGCCGACCGCCCAACCCGACCGGTGTGGCGTCCGTGGACGGAATTGTACCGCAACCTACAGTCCCTGGGGCAATGGGAGGAAGCGCGGATCGAGATGGAGCGCTTTGCCGAGCACGCCCGCCGGCGCGATCAACGGCCCAACCGTTACACGATGTACTACACCGCACTCGCAGACCTGGGCGCCCTGCACGCAGCCATGGGCGATTACGAGACCGCACTCGTCCATTATCGCAGTGCTCTCGGCACGGCACGCGACCACCGGAAGTGGTTTCAACGGACCGGTCGCTTCGACGATTCGCTGCCTCACGCCGCACACAAAGACCTGGCCGGCACGTTGCCGTCCTTCTTGCGGAAACTCAGCCGGCTGGCAGCGGCACGCGGCGATCAGCCAAGCGCGTGGGCCTATCACGACGAGGGAGAGGAACTCCTGGCCGATTTCTTTCGCGGCGAATGTGCATTCCGCAGCCTGGACGTCGCGCCTGACGCGTCGATGCTGGAGTTGTGCCGGGCGATAGTCCACGACGGCGACGAGGGACTAGAGTCCTTTGCCTCCAAGGTCCGCGAGCAGTTGCTCTTGCGGGTCATGCTCCACCGCGTGGATCGCGACATCGAAGCCGCCCAGCACACGCTCGATCTCGCCGCCTCACTGCCGGTCTATCCCTTTGCCGACGAATCGCGCCTCGATTTCAACGAACCGATGGAGCGCGTTCGTCTGGCCATCGCCCGCGGTGATTTCGGCGCAGCCCTGTTCCACGCCGACGACGCGCAACGCAACGCCGGCCCGCGCCAGTTTGATGGCCGCCCAAGTCACGCACCGATCGGCGTCATCGCCAGAGCGGAACTGTTGCTTCTGCGCGGGGTCGCCCGCTCTGGGATTGATGAAGACGATCAGCGCGCGTTGGACATGATCGAGTCGGCCATTGAGGCAGTGCAACGATCAGCCGGGTCGCTGTCGGGACCATTGCGAGAACAGCTATCTCAGCGTTTTTCTGACTGGCTCACCGTGGCCGATTTCATGCGCCGAGAGACGCACCACGATGAAGAGTCCCCATGAGAGACCAGCATACATGCACGTGCTGGGCTCTAAACCGTGAACCGACGGCGCGAGATGATGTTTGAGGAACAGATTCAAAGGAGCATACGATGCGTCACAGACTGGCGCCGCGCGCACCTTCACTGCTAGCGCTCTGTCTACTGCTAGCGATTTCCGGATGCCCTGGCACGCCTCCGCAGCAAGGCTGTACGGCCCATACCGACTGCAACGACGGCGATCTCTGCACCGATGACTCATGTGACGCGCGGACAGGTCTATGCACGTACGCGAACAACACTCGTGCCTGCGATGACGGTGATGCGTGCACCGAGGACGATGTGTGTGTCGATGGAACATGCGTCGGAACCGTGTTCGACTGCGATGTTGACCAACCGCCCGTCGTAGCTCTGTCGCCCTTTGGCCATGCGGTGCCGGTCGAGGATCAAATGACGCCCGGGAAGACGCCCACGGTGGTAGCCGAGGCTGGCGACGTCCTGGTCCTGGGCGAGGTACCGGGAGCGGTCGAGACACCCTGGGCCCCGGGCGAGATCATCGTCGTAGAGCACAAAGACGAGACCACCACATACGAACTCGTGCTATTCGCGGAAACCATGCCGGATGGGAGCATCGGCGTGATTTCTAAGGAAGTGGGTCCTCTCGCTACGTTCAACGAAACCAATGTGCGCTTTTCACAGCAAGTCTCACTCGTGGATCCATCTAAGCCTGTAAACGCAAAGAACACGAGCCTTCTCGATGGCGTATGCAGCAGCGAGCTTGACCTAGCGGATTTCTCGGGGTTCGAAATATACGACCAGGATGGTCTTCGAGTAGAAACGCGCGAAGGCTGTATTCGCTTCGAGCCGCGCGTAGACGTCGAGTTGAAAATCAAGAGCCTCTCCGCAACTGCGATGGAGGACTTGGGTGCGATTGTGTTTGGCCTTCGCGACGACTTAGAGCAAGCCGTGGTGCATTTCACCGCGGAGGTCGGAGAGCCCGACGCGGCGATCGACACTGTTGGAGGTTTGCTCGAACTGTCCCATGCGCTCGACGAGTCGGCGAAGATCGCCGCGAGAATCGCTGAATTCTACGACGCCGTAAACAACCCGAGCAGGATCGAGCGCGCCCTCATTGCGTTTGATGGTGAGCTGAGCGGCCGCTTCAATGTAGCCGTGGGGGTTGAACGAGAGTTTGTGACGGAGCAGGTATTCAAGATTTCCCCTGCCGACTTCCACGTCCCGCTTCCCCTTCCCATCCCGATCACCGCTACGGGAAACGTACTTCTTGTCCTCAGGCCTACAATCACAGGAAGCGCGGAATTAACTGCTGGCGTCACGTTCGGCGCTAACGTGAGCGGCTGGGTGCTCTTCGAGAACGGTATCCTCACCCAGGGGGGCGGTGTCTCGCCGCCCGCCGGAGCGGGCGATGAATACGCCCGGGCGATCGAACCGACACTGGACGTTGGAGCCAAATTCACCGCACGTGCCAGCATTCAGCCGAAGATCGGACTGTCGCTCTTGGGGCTCATAGAGGCAACTGTGAACCCAAGCGTGTACGCTGAACTTTTCGCTACCGCGGATGCAGAGCTGACGCCCGTTGCGAACTGTTTCCGCCTGCGCTGGGATTTGTACGCCGGTTTGGATGCATACCTCATCGGCGGCGTCCCGGTACTGGGCCTTCGGACCGAACGCTTTCCATTGGTCGACCCGAATTCGCTGCGCTGGCCCCTTCTCAGAAACCAACCCTGGGAAAGCGACGGCTGCTATGGCAGTGTTTGTCCAGATGATTCATATTGCGACGACGGGCTGTTCTGCAACGGGATTGAGAGGTGCATACTCAGATCGTGCGGTGCGGGTACCGATCCCTGCCCCGATCGGCAATGTAACGAGGACGAGAATCGTTGCGAGGACTGCGAGGATATAGAGTGCGATGACGGCGACGAATGTACACTTGACACTTGCGAAGATCGCGATGAGCGTGTGGTTTGTGTCAGCGAACTTGTGGATTGTGGCGATCAGCTTTGCGATCCCGCCGATGGCTCCTGCGTCGAGTGCCTCGACAGCCGCGACTGTGGCGACGGGCTGTTCTGTAACGGGGCCGAGGCGTGCGTTGGCCGTATGTGCACCACCGGCCAGACTCCGTGCCAAGTCAACGAACGATGCGACGAGAACGACGATGTCTGTGAGCCGGCTCCGCAAGGTCCAGACCTTGTTGTGTCCACCGCAAACCCGGAATGGATGGGCAACTACGTGCTTCCGCCGAGTACAAACCTGCATGTCGACTATACCGTGACCAACGAGGGAGACATGTCGACGGATACAGATACCGTTGTTGCCGTCTACCTGAACATCGATGCTACACGGCTCGAACCACTAGGCGCGGACACGTATGACGTGGACGTCGATTCGTGCCAAGAACTCGACGTAGACGAAACGTGCTCCGGCCGCCTCTACATAAGCTACGTCACGGAGGATCCTTTTCCGGCGGACACCTACTTCGTCTGGGTCTGTGCGGACGATTACGACGCGGTTGTGGAACGCGACGAGCAGAACAACTGTCAACGGATGGAGAACGCTACGGCTACTGTCCCTGAATCGGTCCCGATTTGCGGGAACGGTAACTGCGAGAGCGGTGAAACGTGCAGCGGTTGTCCTCAGGATTGCCATTCGTGCGGCGACGGATGCTGTACTTCCGGGGAGACGTGCACCACGTGTCCGTCAGATTGCGGGACGTGCCCAGGGGGCGAAACGATTGTAATTCAGCCCGAGGAGGGCTCCTCGGCGGATGCCAGAGTTTCTAGCGAGTTTCCTAATAACAACTATGCGACTCGCGTGCTG
This sequence comes from Phycisphaerae bacterium, assembly GCA_029260135.1. GTDB lineage: Bacteria > Planctomycetota > Phycisphaerae > UBA1845 > UBA1845 > OFTM174. The sequence continues at coordinate 25,857 of JAJDDV010000110.1, forward strand.
AGGGTGGGTGTGGATGAAGGGAAGATCTTGCGCACTTTTATCAAGTTTGACCTGGGAAGCATCCCGAGCGGGGCAACGGTGGAAGGAGCGACCTTAACACTGCACGCTGGAGGTGTTAACGGCGTAGACGGTTGGGATTCGAGCACGCTTCGTGTCCACAGGGTTAGTTCATCGTGGTCAGAGCAGACGATCACGTGGAACAACCAAGCGTCCTTCGAACCCGCGGTGCTGGCGTCCGAGTCCTTCCCCCATCCTGGCTGGTACGATTTCGACGTGAAGACCACGGTGCAAGTTTGGGTCGAAGGGGGCGATGCTAACAATGGATTCGTGCTCAAAGTTGCGGCTGAAGGCCCGAGTGTCGATGCGTGGTGCAGCTTCAGCTACAGCGGCTCAAGTCCGCCGGACGAGCGTCCAAAGCTCACGGTGACATACGTGCCGTGAGGCGTGTCGACCCGATTCCTGCAATGGCGGCCAAAGCGTTCGTCGGTAGTGGCTGCTGATGAAGTGGTTCGGAGGGACAAGGAGGCGTGTGGTGAGACGGTCAAAGTTGTTCTCGTGGGCTAGCATCTTGGTCAGCGCCGTGGCTGTGGCACGAGCCAGCGGTGACGTGCTTACCGAGGAGGACTTCAGGGTCGGTGGACGCAAGCCTTTTGACGCGTTATTGGCTGTGCGATGAGCACATTTCGCGAGCAGTGCATTCGGTCGAAGGCGGGGCGAAGTAGACTTGAGGCTGGCTGGATCGGAGAAGGAAGATGTCTATCATCCACCGAGGATCAAGCGTCTTGACGATGCTGGTGACGACCGCCTTGTTCGTTTTGAGTGGCGGTTGCTGGGATGCCGGGCTTCCAGGAACGGCAGAAGTTGCCTTGCCCCATGGTAAGGTTTTGCAGGCGGGCAGGGATACCGGCCCGCCGTCCCTTGCGGGCACACGTTGGAGGTGCTACCGGACGGACGACGATTCGTTCATCGTCGGGGTTGAGTTCGGCTCCACAGGCGCAGTGGCGCGGTTTTACGAAAACGCCGTCTACTTCCCCGAGGTTTTAGGCAGTGAGTTGGTCCCCGACGGCCGACGTCGGTCAACCCGGTTTCCTGGTATGACCTATTCTGCGGCTTCTTACGGCGGGGAAGATGAGATCGGGTTCGGTTTCGAAGCTCATCTCGGGATTCGGTTGTTAGGCATCGAAGCGGGCCGCGGCGTCGCGTATGCACTCGGAGTCCGAGAAGGCGATCGTTTGGATGGAACGTTCGGATACACCACAGCAGTGAACCCGGTGGAAGGGTTGCCTTTCGGTGCCGGGCTCTCGGACCAATACGAATTCTACGCTATCCCGGAGTCGCCGGACCCATGACCGTGAATCCCACCGGTATGGTGCATGGAAGAACTCCGATGCCACGGCTGATCAGGATCGAACACTCTGGCTGGGCTGCCGTCCGTTGACTGGCCCGCGCTTGCGACCTGCAAACCGAACAACCGTTGCGTCGATCAAACGACCACGGTCTCTGACTATGTCGTCACGATCGACGCGTTTCGCGGCCTTCTGTATCCGTTCAGTCCGTCCGACCCCGATCCGTGTAGTGCAAAGGCGTGTCCGAGTCCGTGACGTGTAGGTTGGCGGGGAGACGAGGAAGCCGGCACCGGAGCCAGAGGAACGAGGGCGCGTTCGAAGACGTGGGTTACCGTTCCGTCGTGTCGAGGCGGAAGGCGGTTTTCTCTTGTGCGACCAGGTCGGCCATTCGGGTGAGGCCTTCCGCGCGGGCTCGGGCTTCAACTTGCGTGAAGAGCTCGTCCAAATACCGCTGAGGATCGAACTTCCGGCCCAGTTCACGGCCGATGTCCAGCGCCGCCTTCATCGCTTCTTCATGGGATTCTTCGATGAGTCGTCGAACTTTGGGTCGCATGGCGGAATCGATCGCCATTTCATCGACGATCTTGAGCACTTCCTCCTTTACCCCACGGCTGGCCTTGGCATAGAGGTAGGAGTAGAGCGCAATGGCCACGGCGGCCACAATGACCAGGCTGATTGTCCATCGTGCGATGCGGCGGCCCATGGGGTGGACTCCCTTCGCAGCGGGTCAACACGGTCAATCAGTCTGCAAGACCGACTGACTGTGCGTCCGATCGACTGTGCGTCCGATCGACTGTGGGACCGACTTTCCAGTCGGTCATCCCAGGTTCGCCAAAGCGGTCGACAGGCTGGAAAGCCTGTCCCACACCCTTGGTCAGCGGACGGTCAACTCGAACAGCCGTGCAGCAAGGACATGACCTCGCCGCGCGTTCGGGCGTCACTTCGACACAAGCCGCGAATGGCCGACGTCACCATCACGCTGCCCGCCTTTCGAATCCCGCGGCACGTCATGCAGGTGTGTGTGGCTGTCATCACCACCGCTACGCCTTTGGCCTGGACTTTCTCCATCAGCAGGTCGGCAATTTGCGAAGTCAGTCGCTCCTGGACCTGCGGTCGATGCGAGAAGTCGTCGACGACGCGCGCCAGTTTCGAGATGCCCACGACCTGTCCGTCCGGAAGGTAGGCCACATTGGCATGACCCTCGAACGGCATCAAGTGATGCTCACACATCGAATTGAATGGAATATCGCGTAGCACGACGAGTTCGTCGTATCGCTCGGTAAACGCCGTCTTCAGATGCTGTGCCGGATCTTCCTTCAATCCTCTGAAGAGCTCCTCGTACATCCGCGCGACGCGCCGTGGCGTTTCGCGCAACCCTTCGCGGCCGGGCTCTTCACCCACGGCACTCAGAATTTCTCGTACGGCGTTTTCGATTCGTTCCAGGTCCATTCGTTTTCGACTCGCCCCATCAGCCTGCGATGTAACCACGATCCGTACAGTAGGATAACAGCTCGGGCAGCGAGGAAAAGACCCGCGTCGCGGTCTCGGTGACGAACGGAGACGGCTCGCCGCCGCCGCGCCAGATCACATAGACCTCCTTGGTACACTCAAATGCGTGCTGAAGCTCGCGCTCGACACCGGACGATATCGCCGGGCGCCCGTCGGGAAGAACGGGAATGTAGCTGACGATCATGTCCGATTGCTCGATCAGTTTGAAGTCTCGCGCGTAGATCTGCGCGTCGATGTCCTTTGCCACGAGTGTAATGTCGCTTACCGCCAGCGTTACGCTCCGCCCGTTGACTTCGACCTCGACCCGGTCGCGCCCGCGTTTGGTGGCTTCGCCCGCGTCGAAGAGGAGGCGCTTCTCATCCAGGTCGCCGGGATCGAACGTGATGAAGTGCTTCGCCAAGACCTCACGGAACCCCTCGATCTCTTTGAGAACGTCGGGAAGGTCCAGCACATGCGTCATCGGAAACGACGGATAGACCCGCTTGCGCTGCGGCTCGAACATCAGTCGATAGAGTGACTGAGCGTTGATGCTCGGGTTCCCGCGCGAGAGCACCAGCGCTCGCCCGTACCCGGCGATGGCCTCCGCCATCGCCTGCGTCACGACGATCTCCTCCTCACGCCACACCAGAATGTCCTTGAGCGTATGGTCGATCTCATGCTCGCGCTGCAGCCGTTCGTGGACGGCATCGACGTCATCGACGAGCGTCACATAGAGATCGGCGTCGAATTCGGCGATCTGGTGATGATCGTAGGCGTGGAACAAACCGTGCTTCCAGCGAAACGTCGCGTGCGTGTTGACGATCACGTTCGCGCCAGTTGAGGCCTTCTGCAAGATGTCCTTGAACACGCTCCGGCGAAGTGCCGTCAGTCGTTGGCGGGGAAGATCGAGAATCCTCTCAGAAACGATGTCCGGCGCCTCGGCCGACATCCGTTCGCCGACGTTGAACAGTGAAACCTCACGCCCGTTATCCATCGCCAGCTCGACCACTTGCTCGAGGAACGGACGCTTGTCCAAGCCGACCTGGCCGGTGACGATCACGCGCACACCACGGCCACCACGTTCTTGAGATTCTGGATTCAGCGACATGCGGTCACGCGACGAGTCGTTCGGCATGATCGGTACTGCGTGAGCGGATTAGAACTTGACGGGATCGCCGAACTCCTGGACCCAGTAGACGGAGTACTCACCGCCGCCGCGAACCGCAATCCCGACTTCCTTCCAGTTCGGATCCAGGATCACGTCACGATGTGACGGGCTATCCATCCAGGCCTGCATCACCTCGGCCGCCGTGTGCTGACCAGCCGCCAGGTTCTCGCCGATCGAGTGGAACAAGTACTTGCCTGCGATCACGCGCTCGACGGCGCCCTCGCCGGTGACCGGGTCGTGATGCCCGAAGAACTTCTCCTCGACCATCCGGCAGGCGTAGTCCTGAGCCACCTCCTGGAGCCGAGGGCTGACGACGACCGGCTGCAATGCCTCCTCCGCCCTCGCGAGATTCACAAGCTGAAGCACCTGGTCCGTCAGCCGCTCCGCCGCCTCGGGTGTGAGGCACTTGGCCCCGGGCGCCAGACGCCCCTCGTCCTCCGAGGCGGCTGTCGAGTAGCACCCACTCGACAACCCCACCAGGGTCAACGTCGTCAATCCAAGAATGAGCTTCCGACCGATCAAAACGCGTCCTCTTCCGATGCTGAAACCGGCGAACCTACTGCTGATGCAATTCTATCCAGCGCCGCCCTCGCGGACAAGGAAGTTCTTGGGCCGCATCAACTGTGACTTCCTGGTTACATGGCGCAAAAACCGCCGTTGCGGCCAACGACGTCCGTTCCAACCGAAGGCGTCGACGCGACCACATGCCCATAATCATACTCTGATATCGTCGACTGTCAGACCACCCTTGATCTGATCGAGCCTCCCCTGGAAGGAAGCGAGGTTTCCGCCCCAGAACGCCGACTGTGACAGGAATCGACACCTACAGCGCTTTCGACCCGCCGGTCGCTTTACCGGCTCTCGACACCCAGCTAACGTACCGACATTCAACGCGCCATGTCCAGTGTGACTGAATATCTCGCGTGTCGAGTTCTCTCGAGACGATGGCGGCGGAAGCGGCCGAACCGCGCTCGCGCGGCGACGAACGATTGGAGATCCGATGGCGACTGCAAGGACCCTCACGCTAGGCCACAGCCCCGACCCGGACGATGCGTTTATGTTCTACGCGCTGGCGCGTGAGCAGATCGAAACCAAGGGTTGGAAGTTTGAGCACGTCCTCCAGGACATCCAGACGCTCAACGATCGCGCGATCAAGGCCGAACTCGACATCACGGCGATCAGCATCCACAACTACCCCTACGTGGCCCAGCACTATGCGCTGACCGATTGCGGATCGAGCATGGGCGATGGGTACGGTCCGCTCGTCGTGACGCGTGAACCGATGAGCGTCGAGGATCTTCGCGGGATGTGCATTGCCGTTCCCGGCGAGCGGACGACGGCCTTCCTCGCGCTCAACCTGCTCTTGGGGTCGGGCACGTTCGATCACACGGTCGTCATGTTCGATCAGATCCTGACGCACGTTGCCCAAGGTAGGGCCGATGCCGGCCTGATCATCCACGAAGGTCAGCTCACGTATCAACAGCACGATCTCGTTAGCGTGGTCGATCTCGGCGCCTGGTGGAAAGAGACCAACGACCTTCCGCTGCCGCTCGGTGGCAATTGCATACGCCGATCGCTGGGGCAAGAGGCGATGGTCGAGGTGTCGGCCATCCTCAAGCAGAGCATCGAGTTCAGCCTCGCGCACCGTGCCGAAGCCGTGGAATACGCGCTGGAATATGCGCGCGACATGGGTCACGATCTCGCCGACGAGTTCGTCGGAATGTACGTCAACGACTGGACCATCTCTTACGGCGACACCGGCCGCCGCGCCGTCCGCGAGCTTCTTCGACAAGGCCACAAAGCGGGTCTGGTGCCCAAGGTTCCGAAGATCGATTTCGTCGGGTAACGCACGCCCTCGCCGTTTCCACGCTTCGCCGCGCACGCGCGGAACTCACACGCGCCCTCCACGGGCCGCCGCGACTGCGTACGACCTTCATGGAAGCCCGCCCCCAGGCCAACTGGATGGTCGGTCGTGGCGGCGCGCTTCACACAAGTGACCAACTGTGAGTTCCTTGGCAATAACGGAAGCTATGCGCTTGATGCGGCGGGCTCTACTGTTTTCTTGTTCAATTCCGTTTTCAGTGGTAACCGAAACGGTGGATTCTCGAACGCATGGGGTAGCGGCGCGCTCGTGCTGAACTGCACATTTGCGAACAATCATGCGACAAACTCCGCCGCCGCACTCTCGAACGGAGGGGCTGCCAGGCTGGAAAACAGCGTGTTTTGGAACAATTCCACGGATTGCTGCGTCGGCGCGGGAATAGGAATCGACCCTGAAGCAGCGGTCGAGGTGAACTACTCCGTTCTTCAGAACTGGACGCATCTCCTTGGCGGCGTGGGCAACGTCGACCTGGACCCGCTGTTCGTCGATGCGGACGGACCGGACAACATTCTCGGCACCGAGGACGACAATCTGCGGCTCTCCGCGTTCTCGCCCTTGATCAACCTGGGTGATCCCGATCCTGCGGCGTGGCCGTTCCTCGATGGCGACGGCCAAGCGCGGATCATCTACGACCGCATCGACATGGGCGCCTATGAATACGGGATCGGCGACATCGATTTCAATCACTGCATCTCGATGCACCTGTGGTGCAGCCTGAAAGGCTGCAAGACCCTAGCCGTGGGCAGCGCGCAGCGCCGCCCACGGACTACACGCCCCACTTTTCTCCGACCCTGAATGGGTCGAAGGAGTATGTCGTGGACGGTTCCAGTACCAGTCCCGAATACGGCGGACCCTCGAAAACGCGGTACCAACGGTAGCGCCCAGTGAATCCGCAACGCGCGAGAAGCCCGGACACCTCCCTTCACGTATAATGCATCACCGAGGTCTCAGAGCCGATCCCGTTCAGGCTGTTTACAGCAATTCGTGGAGACGATGCAGTGATGGCGCACATTCCGAAGAGGCCGACAGGGCTCGCGGTGGCCGCGATACTCACGCTTTGCCTTGCATGCCCTCAGATCACGCCGATCGATCCCCCGTGTGAAACCGACGCCGATTGTGATGACGGCTTATTCTGCAACGGCGCCGAGCGGTGCAGTGAAGGACAGTGCGAAGCCGGTGCGCCGCCTTGCGAGTTGACATCCGACAGCTGTCCAACTTGCGACGAAGACCGCGGAGAGTGCATCGTTCTCGAGTGTACGAGTTCGGCCGACTGTGACAACGGCCGGTTCTGTGACGGCGCAGAGGTGTGCGCCGATGAATGTATCTGTGTCGAAGGCAACATGCCGTGCGACGGTGCTTGTGATAATGCGCTGGGGCAATGCCTCGCTCCTAGTGTAGTCGATGACGAATGCGACGACGGCAACCGGTGTACGCGCAATTACTGCCGGAGCGGTCTCTGCCGGCCCTATACGCGCGAATGTTCTATCAAGGCACCTGACGGTACGCCGATCGAGGGCGCGGCTTGTAACCCAACGACCGGCCTGTGCGAACTGCCGGACGGTTCGGATCCATGTTTGACCTTTTGCGAAGGCACGATTTGGGGATGTATCGAACCGGACATTGGCCAGATGGATGGTTTCGACGTAAGGCGCGAATGGTGGACTGCGTTGTGGCGTGAATCGATGGCCTGGTGCGATGAGACCGAACCATGGTGTTCTCTTGTGGTTGGGACATGCGGGGACGGTAACGTGTTTCTCTTCAGCATCGCCGATCATGTTATGGCGGAGTATTTTGATCCCGAGACCGGCGCGTTCGTTGGGAAGATATTTCCATCCGATGCGATCGACCCGATTTGCTGCGGTATCACCTATTGGCCGCGCCTGATCGCCTGCGAAGGCGCTGTCGTGACCGAAGTCCTGGGCGGAGTGGCCTACGAGGTTGGTGATTCCATATCGCTACCTCAGCCGCGTCCCGGTCCGTGCTTCTGACGGTTCTCCACCGCGCCGGGCGACGATACTGTCTGGCGGTCGTTGATTCCGGCGACGCATCCACCCCCTCGAAATATTTATCTGAGCATGTTCAGTTTTTTCTTGACCCGGCCCGTTCCCCGGTGTATATTATGAGTGTGCTCACAATGAGGCGTGGATTCAGGAGTCAGCGGCCATGCGAGTCACCGCGGAAAAGAAAAAGGAAACCCGGCGGAAGATCGTTGAGAACGCTCGTAACCTCTTCTCCAGCAAGGGGTTCGAGCAAACCACCACACGCGACATCGCCAAAGCTTCAGGAATCGCGTCGGGCACGATGTTCAACTACTTCCCCACGAAGGAGGCCCTGGCCATGGCGATTATCGCCGAGTCTCTGGATGCCGCCGGCAGCGAGTTCGAAGAGCGCCTTCGGGGCGACGAGTCGCTGGACGAGGCCCTGTTCGCCCATGTGGCCGTCGGGCTTCGCCACCTGACGCCGCATCGAAACTACGTGGGCGATGTCCTCGAGACGGCGCTGAGCCCCTTCGCCAAAGAGGTGATCTGCGAACAGGCCGAGCAACTTCGCGTCAGCCATCTCGAAGCGGTGCACGAAATGATTACGTCTCGAGACCTTCCCGCATCGCGGACACCGCCCACGATCACCATGCACCTGTACTGGACGCTCTTCCTGGGCGTTCTCTCGTTCTGGGCCGCGGATGAATCCCCCAACCGCGAAGACACGCTTGTGGTTCTCGACCAATCGATGCGACTGTTTGTCGAATCGTTGTCACCCGAGTCGAAGAATGGAAGGGAGGCGATCGATGTCGTCGATGTCACCTCAAATAGCTGAACTGATCGAAGCGCTTCCCGTGGAAGCGCAGGAAGTGGGCGAACCGGGTACCACACTCAAGGAGCTGGTTCACGCGCTGTCACACAAGAAGGTCCCGATCGGTCGGTTGAACCGATTCTGGATCCTCGGGACGCTGCAGGCCAAGGTCGTCGCAGCCTACATGGCCTGGTGGCTTCGCAGCGGGTACGCCTCCGCCGACAAAAAGCAACGTACGCTAAATGAGACGCATCTCAAAGCCGCGTTGAAGCTGCTCGGCGGCATGACCTACCTGCGTGGCGCCGTCATGAAGATGGGGCAGATCATCGCGTCTCATCCGGACGTCGCGCCGGAGCAGTTCGCCGATGTGTTCGGGCGACTCTTCTTCGAAGCCCCGCCGATGCACTTCTCGCTGCTGCGCGAGTTCGTTCGCGCCGAGCTCGGTGCCGATCCGGAGGATATTTTCGACGGCTTCGAAACGCGTGCGTTTGCCGCGGCCTCGCTGGGGCAGGTTCATCGCGCCTACCTGAAGGGCACCGACCAGCGCGTGGCCATCAAGATCCAGTATCCCAACATTGCACGATCCATCCGCGACGACTATCGAAACATGATGGCGTTCCTGCTACCCATGCGACTCAGCGGCGACTGGGAGAACATGAAATCGCAGTTCGAGGGCGTCGGTCGTATGCTCGAAATGGAAACCGACTACGAGCAAGAGGCCGAAAACCTGCGCATCGCACGATCCACATTCACCGAGGCCGACCAGATCGTCGTTCCGCGCGTCTTCCCCGAGGTCTCCACGCGGCGCATTCTCACGATGGAGTACCTGCAAGGACTGCACCTGGACAAGTTCCTCGAGGCCCAGCCCTCGCAGGAGACGTGCGACGACTTCGGCGCGAAGATCTGCACCGCCATCTTTCGTATGGGGTATGCGAAGCGCTTGGCCTACGCCGATCCACAACCCGGCAACTACCTCTTCATGCCCGACGGCCGCCTCGGCGCGATCGACTTCGGCTGCTGCTATCACCACACCGACGACGACTTCCGGCACATGGCCGAAGTGGAACGCGCGTACGTCGAGGCGCCGGAAAAACTCCGCCGCTGTCTCGCCGAAGCCTGCGACCTGACCGCAAAACAAGAAGCCGACGACGCGCGCATGAAGGTGATCACCGATTGGTGTGAATGGGCGTGGGAACCGCTCGTACACGAGGGGCCGTTCGACTTCGGCAACCGAGGCTACTTCCGTCGCGGCGTCGAGTTGTACGGCGAACTGATGCGCCGCCGCTATACCCGAAGTCGCCCGGTCAACACCTGGATGAGCAAGAGCATCTACGGCATGCGCGCCATGCTCTGCCGCCTCAAGGCCAGAGTCGACCTCAAGGCCATCCACCGCAAAGAGTCGACGGTTCTGGCGGAGTAAATCGAATCGAGCAGGTCATTGCCGGCGCCGTCAGCGGACCGCCGGTGCGCCGGGGTCGACCGTCAGCGCGACGGTGAAGTCACCACGCAGGTAGCGGCACTTCCCGCCCTTGTTCTCGCAGACGTAATAGAGCGCATAAGCGGGGATGTTCACTGCGCCGGACGCCGCATCCTCAGGCACAGCCAGTTCGAACTCGATCGCGCGATCTTCCTGCGACTCCGCCGCCGACGGATTGGGATAACGCAGCGATCCCTCGCCCAGCGCAAACCCCTTCGGCAGCACAACGCGAACCACAACGTCCTTCGATTCGTTGTTCCAGTACGGACGCGATCGTTCGTTTAGCCGCAAGACCACGCGAACACGCACGCGCTTCCCGGGCTTCACGCGCGCCGGCGTCACCACTGGTTCGATCTTCACAAACGCCTGCGCATCGCGCCCGATGCGCTCCTCCGACGCATCCACAACCTGGTTGGCTGCGGAAGTCTGACCTTCGCCCTTCGAGTGCTTCCGTTGCGGCGCCGCAATCTCCGAGCCCGAAGGCTCGATCCTTAGTGCAACCGGCGTCTCGCCGCGCGCGATGATCTCACGCCTGGCCTCATCAACCCAGGTGTAAAACGCGTACGGCTTGTCCAATCGCGGACCATACTGCTGAATCCGCCGCCGCCAGATGTACTGATTCGGATTGTTCGACAACGCCAGGCCCCACTGCTCGACGGCCGCCTGAGCATCACCCGCACGCCGACCACGCATTTCCGATCGCCGCCGAAGCGCCACGCCGAGCCGAAAGTGCGCTCGACCGTCCGCCGGGTCGATCGCCAGCGCCTTCTCGTACGCCTCGATCGCTTCGGACAATTTCGATACCGCAGCGTTGCCACCGCCTTTGGCTGGACCAGCCGCCAAAAACAGCGCATCGCCGAGCGTTCGCCACGCGCTGGCGCTCGCCGCTTGCTCCGCCGCGTCACGAAGATCACCCGCGTTCTGCGGCTGCATCAGGTTGTAGTCCGGCGGGAGCGGTGTCGCTGGATAGTCCATCTCCATGAACTTCATGGCAAATCGGTTTGGGCGGATGTTCACGTGGCGAACGATGCCCGACGCATCCAGCGCCACCGGCACCGGAACAAGTGAAAGATCCAACACATTGAGCGAATCGACAAGAATAGGCCAACCGATCTCCCGCCACTGCGCATACAGCCGCGCACGACCAGGATGCTGTTCTTGCACCACACCGACGACGGTCAACTTGCCCGCGTCCACGAAAGGCTGGATGACTTGCTGCCACACGGGCAGAACGCGCCGACAACCGGCTCACCAGGATGCAAAGTGAATCAGTAATACCTTCCGGCCACGGAAGTCAGAAAGGTTGACTGGGTCGCCCTCGAGTGTCGGAAGTCGGAAGTCGGGGTATATATTCCCCACTTTCATTCCAAGGGCCGGTGGGTCGTCGGCGGATGTGATCCCCATGGTACCTTGCACGCCCCCCGCACCTACGATCCCGATGACGACATAGCGTGAGAGTTTCGATCGCTGGAGCACGCGTTGCCTCCTTTGCGTGTGGCGGGTTCATTCGGCCTGGGCTGTCTCCGCCGACCAGACTCACCGGTCTATTCTGTTCAGTAAGTCAAAATAGGCGAAATCGTCGCCTGCATCCATGAGCTGCCACTCGAAACGACGGCCGGTTATTCCCATACGTTCGTTGATCTCGACTTACCGCCGCGCCCGGCTGTTGTCCAAGCCGTTGTTGTAGCGTATCTTTCCAGGTGTCGAGGATGATCATCCGGAGATCGCGGTATGCCCAGTCAAACCTGCTCCTGCGGTGCGAAGTACAAGTTTCCGGATGCGTCCGTCGGCAAGCGCGCCAAGTGCAAGAAGTGCGGCAGCGTATTCGAGCTGACCGACGACGCGGACATGAGCCCGATCGCCATCGCCGATGAGCCGCCACCGCCACCGCCCATGCCCTACGGCGAGGATGGTCATCCGGATGTGCATCGCGAGCGCATCGTCGAACGTCCACAAGCCTCTCCGGTCGGCGTGAGTGAGCGAGTTTCCTCTGATAACGGTTCCGACCCGCTCGTCGATGCCCCGACCCCCGCGAAGGGCTATTGGAACTCGGCACTGTTGGCGCTCTTGTTTCCCTCGTCCCCGCACAACCTCGTGACGTTCCTCATGCTGTGGGTGTGCATTTCGGCCGGGCTCTTTGTCGCGATGATCGTTCCGTTCATCGGAATACTCGTCTTCATTTTCACGATGGGCTGGTACTACTCTTACCTCTTCGCTGTGGTAGGTGCATCTGCGGGCGGCGACGAAGACCTCCCGAAGATCGGATATGCGGACGACGGTTTGTGGGCGTACGGTGTCAACTGCATTAAGTGGATGGGAAGCTTCGTTGTCGCGTTTGCCCCGGCAGCGATCTGTTTCATGTTGATCTACCAAGCGATGGGGCCCCAGGCTCAATTCGGTGCAACCGCAGACGGCATGAATGAACTTCTGTCAGGTGGCCCCGCTGCATGGGTGCAGGCATCGCGCGCGGAGCTTCTACTGCTCTTGCTGATCGGATTCGGGCTGGTCGCCTGGCCGATGATCGTGCTGTGTGTTGCGCTGGGTGGGTTTTCGTGCTTTGCCCGCCCGGACTTGCTGATTCGAACGGTCTTACGGTCGGTGGACGGCTACATCCTCACGCTCATCATGCTTGCGGTTACGGTCGCACTGAACGGCTTGGCCGAAGATATTGTCAGAAACCGGATCGCGGTCGGAAAGGGCGCTGCATTCCTCGGCTTCCTCTTTCGCGGCGTCACCATCTATACCGACATCGTCCTGATGAAACTCATCGGGCTCTACTACTGTCATCACAAGCACAAGTTTCTGTGGTCGTGGGGGTAGTCGGCAACTGAACCCGGTCGCCCATGCGGATGAGCGCGGTAATCACACTAGTGAGGCTGCCCCACACATCAGATGCTCTTTGGTCGGAGGTGGGCGAAGCGCCTTCGGTTTCGCCGGCGCAAAGAGGCTGCGACACTGCACGACACGGATGGGCAGCCTGAAAGGCTGCAAGATCTCAGCCGGTGGCAAGACCGCCGAAGGTGGGCGTCGCCACCGGACTACACCACCCACACCCATCACGACCCTGAAAGGGTCGAAGGAAAATGCCGTGGATGACTCATCCGCCGGCGTTGGATACGCTAGACAATCGAACAGACGGTACAGACGGAAGCATCGAGAGGATCGCGTATACCATAGACTTCACGGACACCCTCATCACACCCGTGACTATGGCGAGAAAGCGCCGGCGGCAATCAAAGCAAGCCCGGCCAGCACCGCACCGAGCGCCAGATTCGGTTTCGGTTGAATGTTCATCTTCTCCTGAGCCCAGTCTGGAAGAGACCCGACGCGAAATGCGCCCAGCCCGAGGAATGCGACACCCACACCGCAAAGAACACTCGCCAACCGCGACAAGCCCACGAGCCCTGCGGGCGTTCCCGGAAGCAGCACGAAGACCCGGATCGCAAACACGACACCCGCCACCTTGAGCGCCACGCCGACCCACAACAACGTATCTTCGATCCGCGAGGCCTGCGCTTTGATCTTCCGCTTCTGCTGCTCCCACTCCTTGGCGACAATGAAATGGCCGCACTCCGGGCAACGCTTCGAAACCGCGTCCTTCAGGTTATATCCGCACACCGTGCAGAACGTGGGTTCCTCGGGGCGACCTCCAGCATCCGACATGCGGTCGAGGTGGTCAGTGTGGATCGGCACTATCCCGCACCGTTGTTGGCCGTGTCGATCTCGTCGAGTCGGCTCGAAACTCCACCGGGACCGACGAGAATCAGTGTATCCCCCAGCGACAGCACCGCATCAGGATCAGGATTGACGATCGCTTCACCGTCGGCCCGCTTGATGGCGACGGCGATCGCGCCGGTGTGATGCCGAACATGCGCGTCGCGCAACGTCTGACCCACCAAAGGAGACCGCGACTTGATCAGATACTCGTCGATTTCCAGATCGACGCCCTTGCCGGCCAGCTCGACGAAGTCCACCACGGTCGGGCGAGTCAACACGTTGGCCACCTTCATCGCGCCGGTGGCCTGCGGGCAAACCACGCGCGTCGCACCCGCTCGTTTCAACTTGGCCTCCGCCGCAGGTTGCTCCGCCCGAGCGATGACCACAAGATCCGGACGCAGCGTGTGCGCCGTCAGCGTGATGTATACGTTATCCGCATCACTGGGAAGCGTGGTGACCAAGGCGCGCGCCTTGTGAAGCCCCGCGCGGACCACCGTCTCCTCTTCCGTCGCATCACCGAGCACGAACGGCGATCCGAGTTCGCGCATCGTTTCCTGCAGCTTCTCGTCGCGATCAATCACTGCCAACGCGACGCCGCGCTGCCGCAGTTCTTCCGCCGCCAACGCCCCCATGCGGCCGAACCCGCACAAGATGACATGATCGTGCAATGCATGAAGGGACTTTTGCATCTTCTGTTGCTCCCGTACCGATCGAAGCTCTCCACTCACCACAAGAGACACCAACGAGCCGAACGCGTAAGAGACCGTGACGATGCCGAACGTGATGACGCCGATCGTCCACATGCGCGCGGAACCACTGAGCTCCCACGGTTCACCATACCCCACCGTCGACAGCGTAATCACCGTCATGTAAACCGCGTCACGAAAACCGACGCCGCGCTCGGCTTCAATGACCATGTAACCGGTCGCGCCGACCATCAACACCGCGAGGAGGGCGAGAAGGGCTAAGCTGAATCGATGGCGCGCCGTCACGAGCAAGACCTCAGTGTTGTGATGATTCGGCTATAGCGTGTAACGTCCAAGCGTAGCGGGGAAAGTGTCGTGTTTCCCGCGTGCGGAGTCGTTCAACACGCTACACTTGAATAGAACTCGCTCTAAGGTAGAGGTGCAGGGCGCAAGAAGCAAGGATGAAAGATCGGCGGCGCACGATGTGTAGGGTCTCGGTTTACCAGGGTGAATGCGCTGAAACACCGCGCGGCAAGAGAGGCAGACGTTACACATGCCCCGCGGAGGCGGTCGCCGGGACACGATCTTCGATCAACCGCACCAACGAGCCGACATTGAAGGGCTTGCTGAGGTAGCCGTCGAAACCCTCCTGAAGCAACGCCTGTCCCTGTGCGTCGTCCATCCCCTGCGCCACGCCGATCAATACCGTCTCGCCGGAGGTCGGCAAAGAGCGCACAAAACGCGTGATGACAGCCGGACTCACATCGGGAAGCGTTACGTCGGCGATGACGACGTCGGGTTTGAGTTCCTGCGCCGCTGCTCCCGCTTCCATCGCGGACTGGGCGGTAGCCACCTCGAAGTCGCCGTGATCGC
This sequence comes from Phycisphaerae bacterium, assembly GCA_029260135.1. Classification (GTDB taxonomy): domain Bacteria; phylum Planctomycetota; class Phycisphaerae; order UBA1845; family UBA1845; genus OFTM174. The sequence continues at coordinate 41,284 of JAJDDV010000110.1, forward strand.
GAAGTGCCGACTGAATGGCATCGCACAGTGCGATGTCGGCATCGAGCACCAGCACGCGCGTCCAACCCTGGTCCAGCCCGTTCAACGGAATCCCGTGCGTGCGCATGAAGCGGATCAACTGATCGAGAGGGATGCGCCGGTCTTTGCTTCCCGGAATCCGATAACCACGAAGGTGTCCGGCATCGAACCACTTCGAGACCGTGCGCGGGGCTACGTTACAGAGCTTGGCAACTTCGCCCGTGGTCAAAACACTCTTTGGAGGACGCATGAGTCAGCTTCCCACCGCCGAACCGGGCACGACGCCTTCCAAGCGCCGCCCGTGTTTCGGCCTCCGGATCGGGCCAGGGACCGTCCGTCCCACGGCCGATACATCGGCAGTCAATGCGCTTGACTGTTCTTGTGCGTCGTCCCGCCCGCCGGAAGACCGTCAGAGGAACCAAGGCGACGGCCTCGAAATTCCGCGCCGACTCGCGAGGAGTGAGTCGGCCCAGGTGGTCCGGTAATCCCCCGAACGGACCACGACTCAACAGATGCTAGGCCTCGCCATCACCGACTTTCAACTCGGCGGGCGCATTCTTCGGCACAATTCTGAATTGGATGAATAGGAAGAGCCGCGCGTAGTTAAGTTGGCTACACTAGGAAAACAAAATCGCGACGTCTCGCCCGTTTAGAAGGCAGAGTGAAAAACTTACCGCGCGGGCAACTGGATTTCGGCGCCGACTTTTAACCGCTTCGGATCGCCCTTTACGAGATCGCGATTGAGTTCGAACAATTCGTTCCATCGAGAAGAGTCGCCCAGCAACTTCGCAGCGATCTTGTAGAAACTGTCACCAGGTTGCACGCGATACGTGCGCGCTGTCGTGGAGGTGGGGCGCTCGACCTCGCGCGTCGCCGACGAAGTCGCCTTCTGCGAAGCCGCGGGGATCTTGATGATCTGCCCGGGATGAAGGCTTGCCGGGTTGGTGATCTGGGGGTTGCTGCGAATCAGGAACGGCGTGAACTGCTCGGAACCGTAGTACCGCTTCGCCAGCAGCGCAAAGCTGTCGCCCGGCTGAACGCGGTGCGTTTCCACGACGTGCTCCGCGCGCACCGCCGACTTGGGTCTCGCCTTCACCGACTCCGAAGGCGTCGCCGCCAGCGAAACCGGTGAAGGCGTCGGTTTCTTCACCGGCGCCTGTCCTTGCCCCGTGACGGACGGGTTTGAGTTCTTCTTCGCGCCCTGCGCCACACGCTGCCCGGACGCCGGGGTCGTGGCTTTAGGTGTGACGACTGGCTTTTTCGGTGTGGGATTCCGCTGCGCCATCTTGGTCGGTGTTGTTTTGGGCTGAGACCGCTTGCGCGCCGCCCCGTTTCCGCTTCTCGTCGCCCGAGGTGGATTGTTGCGTCGTTGGGGCTGTGCAGCGCGGCGAGCGCCGGTGGGGGTCGGCTTCTTCGTCCGGGCTCCAGTCGCCTTCGGCTTCAGCGTGTTTCTTGCCGATGTCGCCGGCTTCGCGCTGGCCGTTTTGGGTTGACTCTTTTCGGCCGGCTGCGACGCCTGATCCGTAGCCGACGCCAGTGAGACCGGCTTCTCCTCCTTGGCTCGATACATGAAGTAGGATCCGGCGACGAAGACGACGACCATCGAGGTGACAATTCCGAGCTTGATGTCGGGACGCATGGCAAACTCCCTTTGCTGTACGATCCTTCAGGCAGGTTCCCGGCGCGTCGCAACAAATACGCCCGAGCGGAGATCGCACATTCGCCATCCAGAGCGGCTCGGCGCCAACACGAAGGCCGCGCGAATCCGGACGATCTCATCGTGAAGTGTACGCCCCGTCGATGGGACGGTCAAGCAAAAACTCACGCGGTCGATACGCTGGAAACACCACGTGGACGAAGCTGCAATACGCGAATCAACGCCGGCAAAAGAATCAACGTGGCCACGAGACAACCCGCGATACTCAGAACGACCAGTCCACCCAATCGTGCGTTCGGTGGAACCTGCGAAAGTGTCAGAATGCCGAAACCCAGTGCGACCGCCAGACCATCGATGAAAATGGCCGGACCCGTCGCGCGAACCGCATCGGTGAGGGCGGCGTCGATGTCCAGCCCGCGGGTCTGAGCTCGTCGATATCGCTCCATCAAATGGATCGCATAGTCCACCCCGATCCCCAGTGTCATGCCCGAGAACATCGATGTCGCCACGCCCAAAGGCATTCCCGTGACACCCATGACGGCAAAGTTGGTCAGCACAACCAACGCACACGGAAGAACACAAAGAAGCCCCCACGCAAGGGAACCGCCCAGAAACGCCGTGACCAGGAAGATCCCGATCAACGATCCGAGCAGCGAAATGACCTGGGTCGAAACAATCGCGTCAATCAGCGTCTGGCTGACCGCAACGTCGCCGGCGAAATCCAGCGAGATACCGTGCGGCTTTAGATGCACCTCCTCGTACGCCCGGATCTCCTCCATCAGCCGTTTCGTGCCGACGAAATTGGCGTTCTTGAGAAAAACGCTGATCAGACCACGCGTGTAGTCCTCGGTGACCGCCTGCCGCCACCGATGTTCTCCCCGGACCTTACGGTATTGCCCCCAAACCCACTCCATCCGCTCCCAACGACCTGGGATCGCTCGCGATCCCTCCTTTCGACCGCGTATCATGAACTCCGTGGTCGCCAGGTAGTCCGCGGTGCCCAAGACGCCGCCCACTGCCTCCTCTGTGTGGCTCTCGATGAACGCCTCGAGCTTCTCGACGTGTTGAATCGTCGCCGGGCGCATGAACCACTCAGGCCGGATGCGATACCAGGCACGCTCGCCGCGGCGGAGATTCAACGCGATCTTTGGTGAGCCGTTCTTGCGATGCGTGGCCAGGATGAGCTGATCGCCCTCACGTGTGACCTCTTCGACGCGAGACTTCCATGTGTACACCGGCATCGGGTGCGCCAGCTTCACCTTGACGCCTCCGGGAAGTCCCTCGCGACGCAGATAAAGAGCCTGACCCACCAGCGCATCCGGATCATCAATCCCTGCGACCGGGATACGAATGAAGTGATGATCCAATCCGGAAACATCGAGCGAACCCATGAGGGGGTCCACCTGTCCGGCGTCAACGCGCAGAAGCAAGGTGTGAACGCCGAGAAACTGCTCGTTGAAATAGGTCGTCGCCCGATGAAACGTGCTGCGCTCCGCAAACCCGTCAATCCAACTGTCTTGAACAACCACGCGGCCTGCGCCGAAAGGTGCGATCACCATAACAAGAAGCGCAATCACCACAACGCCCCCGCGGAGCCGCAGAACAAGCGCGCCGAGACGACCGAACAACGTCGGCGGTGACTCCGCAACGGGTCCGCCCTCGGGGCGACGCGTCAGCCAGGACGCGGGGATCATCGCGAGCAGCGCCGGAATCACCGTCAACGACCACACCATGCAAAACACGATGCCGATCGCCGTGAACACCCCGAACGCACGGACCGGATCGATCGGAGAAAGGGCGAAGGACAGAAAACCGATCGCCGTCGTAACGGAGGTCTTCATCACCGGAACCCACATCTCCGCCATCGTCTCATGCAACACGTCGTTGGCCGGCCGCTCGGGCTGCGCTCGAAGTTGCTCGCGGTAACGGGCGAAGATGTGAATCTCATCCGCCACGCCGATCGCGGTAAGAACGACCGGCAAAACGGCGATCGTCAGATAGACCGGCACATCCAACCAGCCCATCAAGCCGAAGACAAAGACGAGACAGGCGCCGACCTCCATCAACGGGAGAAACGCGGCCACAACACTTCGAAAGCTCAGCAGAAAGACAAACGCCATCAACGCCAGCGCAATGGGAACCAGTCCGATGCGCTGTCCGATCATCGCACGAAACTCGTCGAGGCTCTTCGGGAGTGTCCATGACGACGCTGACGTCTTACCGTCGAGTCGATCGCCCAGAACCAGCGACGGAACGCCGAGGTCTTCCAGAAGATGCGTACCCAACAACGCCTCCGCTACCGGCGCGCCAATGACGTCGATCTGCTCCGGGAGGTTCCCCTTCGACGCGACGATACCACGGATCGTGCGATACATCTCGGCGCGATCCGCCGCTTCCGGTACGCCGACCAAAACCGCGGTGGCCTTCTCGTCGTACGACACCAACACGCCGCTGTAGAGTTCGATCGCGCGAAGATCGTCACGAAGCCGGTCAAGCGCCTCGCCGGATCGAGGCGGCGGCTCGAGAAACCTCCGGAAGATCAATGTCCCAGGCCGCACCCGATCACCGCGCTCGATCGCGAGACTCGTGAGATTTCCATGCGAGATCGTGTCAAGTTTCTGGAACTCGGTCGTAAACTCCTGTACCAGCCGAAGCGTGTGGGGATTGAAGATCCCCCTTGGATCAGAAGACCGAATAAGGACCACGATCGGATCCTCAATGCCGAATTCGTCGCGGATGAGTTGATCCTGAAAGATCTCCGCCGACGCCGGCGGCACGAGCGCGTGGCCGTCCGTGCGGATTTTGAGGTGGATGACGCCCGGCGCGACCATCGATGTCACGAGGATGGCAGTTATGGTCACCCAGATCGGGTGGCGGATCGAGAATCGGAAAAGCATGGGAGAATGTTTTCCAGTGGCACTAGTCTCTTCGGCCTCGCGGTTTTCGGTCCCAGAGGAATGCTACGGCGTGGGGGGCTACCATGCAATAAGGCATCGGAGGCGGCTGTATTGCATCGGAAGGTCGATTTCTGGTATCCTGATGTACGGGCGACAATTTATAATCAACACGAGAGAGGGTGCGGGCTCGGTTGTGAGCCGGCACGGGACTTCGACCATAGCCGACGTGATGCCGTACGCGAGGAACGTTCGTGGCGGCGCAGGTGGAATGTCCGTCGGCGTTCAAGCGGCGAGCCGTTCGAGTTTGAAGTCATGACGGAAGCGGCGATAGCGGGGGGCGTGCTGGCCGGGATCGGCGTTGTACTCTGGGGTACGGGCTGGTGGCGGCGCGGACTAGGTCTCTTCGGCATCAAGCCGGAGACGATGACGGTCGAGCAACTCAAGCTCGGCGTCAAGGATCCGGCGGATGTCGGCCGCATCAATCAATTGCTGGCGAGCTTCGCGGGCGGATTCAACAAGATGCTGGCCGCGCGGTCGGCGTCGGCGTGCCGAAATTGGTGTGATTCGTTGCCGGCGCTCTATCGGCCGTTCGCGCACGAGGGGATGGCGATGGGTTATGCGCCGCGTCATCTATTTCGTTACAACCCTTCGGCGTTCGAGGAGCGCGTCGTCAAGCCGGGACCGGAGTTCCGGTATTTGTACTATGTCGGTCTTGGGTTCTGGTCGGGGATGAGGCATTACGGCCCGCAGCGACTCGCGCATGTGGTGCGTGGGCTTGATCCGCTTCACGGGTATTTATGCTACGACGGGTACGGGTTCAAGCAGGCGTTCTTCGATTATCGAGACGAAGCGAGTGTCTTCGGTCGGTTGGACGCACTCGACGGTTACGCGCGGAACGCGGCGTATCAGGGTGCGGGTCGGGCGTTCTACTTTTTGTACATGGATGAGCCGGAACAGTTGATCGCTCAGATTCTCAAGCAGCGGAAGAACGCAGCCGATGTGGCCGGCGGCGTCGGGCTGGCGTCGGTGTTCATCTATCCGGATCGCCTCGAGGTTGCACGTGAGCTGGCAGAGCGAATGCCGGAATCTCTGCGGGATTCTTTTCATCTGGGAATGTGCTTTGGGCTCAAGGCCCGTTCCATCAACGATCGGGAGCAGTTTGAACGTGATCTCGCGTCACAGGAGAGGTGTGTTCAAGAGGCTGCGTTTGCTTCGGTGCGCGAGTGTGACCGCATCGAACTGCTGGTGCGGTCCCAGGGACGCGAGGACGCGTATCGTCAATGGCGTGAGCTCGTCACGGAATGGATGGCCGGCCATATTCAGTATCCATTGGCAGGGGTCGTGTCCGTTGAGACACATCCGCTGACGGGGGTGTCAGCGTCTAGATAGCGAAGGAGAGGGCAGTGATGGCAGATTTCAGTGCGGCAAGAACCGAGATTCTTGAATGGTTGTCCGACACGCTTCAGGTCCCTGTCGATCAGATCGAGTTGGATAAACCGCTGACGGATATCGGCTTGGATTCCCTGGACGCGGTTCACATGATCGCGACGATCGAATCGATCATCGCCAAGGAGCTGCCCGAAGACATCATTCAGCGCGTCGGTTGCGTCAACGACATCTTCGACATGATGCGCGAGAAGATGGCCGCAGCCTAGAGCAAGCTCTAACCGATCGTAGCGTTCGGGGGTCCATTTCGCCCGGAGAATCCTGCCAGTCTTCCGCTACGTTTGGACTGGTTGCGCTATAAGGGGACATTTGCAGCACGTTACCGTCTCTGCGATGGGTGCAGGTGGTCCACCGCAGCGCGCCCGGCGCCGCCCATAAAGGACGGCGCTACAGCCGCTCCTTAACAGTCGCAGTTCTGATCGCAGCCCCCCAGACGTCATCGGCGCGTGCCATGCCCAAGCCGAAGGCGCGGGCATGCTCTGACGACGGGTGGCCCGCCTCGTTAGCGAAGCGCTGAGGTGGGGGAATGATGGGATTCCCGACCGGCCGTCGCAAGGTGTGACGCGGCCGATCATTCGTCATTGGGGTGGGTTCCAGCAACGTGTTTCGGGCGGCGTGGGAGGTACACCGGCTTCACGGGTCCCGCGGCGTCCGCCTGGCGGCGGTCGTCGTGAAATTCGTGGGTGCATACCGGTGTGTTTTCGAGACGACGTCAAGTTCGCATACATCGCTGTCGATGTGCCGGACTTTCGTACGATTCCGGTAGCGAGACGGAAGGTACAGCGTTGCGCGCTCGCGGATCGCATCGCGCCCGGCGCCGCCCATAAAGGACGGCGCTACAGCTGCTCCTTAACCGTCGCAGTTCTGATCGCAGCCCCCCAGACGTCATCGGCGCGTGCCATGCCCAAGCGAAGCGCCGCCATGTTGTTCAGCAAGCGTGTAGGGTGCCTCCCGGGCCTGCCCCTATGCGGGAGCGGGTTTTCCCGACCGCCTTCGGACCACGACCGTACCCGCACCCAAGACCAATAGAGCGAGGACCAGCACGCCCCATTCAGATACAGCAGGTACAAATGGGTCATCGGAAGGCGTATCTCCTTCGCCGTTCTCTGAGAAGGTGAGCGTCACTTCAAGGTCATGGCCGCCAAACTCGCCGAGGTCATAATCGAAGACGACCTCGCTGGCGAGCGCAAAGGTAAGAGGCAGCGGCGTTCCCACGGCGGGAAGAACACCTTCGTAGACGCCCGTATCGTTGGAAACTGTGACGACATCGCCTTGGGTCCGCAGTTCCAGATAACCCGGTGCGGAGATGAGAGCATTGTCCTGGTCGATGACGAGGGCGACGTCCGTCCCGGCCAAAATGTCGACGAGATCGGTCTCCCATACAAAACCGGCTGCGTCCTCATGCGTGGTCACGTCCAGATCCACCGCGTGCAGCGTCCCCTCGAAAACCTCCAGCGTTACAAGGTCCGTTACGACATACTCGATCGGATCCCTGATGCCCGCCGTCATTGCCTGCGCCGATCCAGAGGCTTGGTCACGGACCGTGCGGTTCATGCGAATGTTTCCGTTTCGAAGCAAACGGCCGCCCGTGGCAGTGAGCGCCGCCATGCTGAACGCGTACGCCTTACGGGTTTGCCTCGCCGCACTTGCCGCTGCGGTCGCCAAGCCGGTCGAGGATATCGTCCCGGTGATCGTTCCCCCGGCGGTGAACGGATCCACCTGAATCGTCGACGTCGCTGTTGCTATTGAGTCGCAAAAGGGGGGCGGTGGTGGCGGTGGCGCTGCCGGCGCGGTGGTCTCGGTGAATGGAGTTGAGGCGAGGCCCGTGGCAGGGATTGCGATCGTAGCGATCGTGGTGTCATCCGTCGCGAACCCGGTCGGTCCGAAGTTGCGGACCGTTGCCCTGCGTCGAAGCTCATCGCGCCCATAGGGCTGCCAAGCAGCCGGCTGACTGATTGCGGCGCCACTATCAGGGGGGGCAACCAGGTCTTCCTGGCAGTTTCCACTCGACGACGTATCCGCCACGTAGGCGTGCTGATAGTGGAACGCGGCCACAGTGGGCAGGATATTTCCGCCGGGGGTCAACGAAATATTATGCGTGACGCTGTAGGTTTTGGTCACCTGCCCGAGAGCGGGGCTGACTGAGGCCACCGCAGCAAACACAGCCACGAGCGTCATCGTCCTGTGCAGACAATTCCAGTTCTTCGACATGATCTTTCTCCTATTCCCTTTTGGCCCGTACACGTGAGGCGTTGAACCGATCGTCTCCTAGAAGGATCTGAGGTACTACAGTACCAAAGTGAGTCATGGGATTCAAGCGTAAGCTGGTTCTCCGGTCGCTGCTTGCGCCAAGGGTCACCGTGCTGGACGGCGAGCTCCCAGAACACCATCTGCCGGCCTTGAAAGCACGGTTCTTGGCATTCGCACGCCAATTCAGCTCCTCAGGCTGCGCACACTCCGTCGATACGTTCGCCAACCTTCACCAGCGGCGCATATCTGGCGTTGCAGCGGTCACTCATCGATCTCGTAGGGGCCCAAAGGCTCTCTGAGGTGTCCGCAGAGTGTCTTTGCCGGCACAGTGCATTGACGGGGTGCCTTCCTATCAGGATACCCTCAGGATCATCACATCGGGACTCTTCCAGAATTGTCGAGAGGGCTGCGAACTTCCGTTCTGTTGGAACAGTTCACTCCACAAAGAAGTCATGTGAGCAAGCGTCGAGCGGGCCGGGGCTGGTGGTCCGTCTCGTTAGCGAAGCCCCGACGTGGGGAATGATCGGCCTCCCCGACCCGCACGACCACGGCGCTCGCCACGCAAGGCGCAACCTCCGCGAACGCGTGGAAAAACGGGCGTCACGAATGGACAGTGGCTTCCGAATCGGGGGCTCGGCGCGGTATCATGTTCGGTTGGCCTGCGGGCATAGTGCATGCAATGGCCAAATGGGAAATATCGGCTGAAAGGACCTACCCATGCATCGCTTGATTTCATTCGCCCTGATCGTGCTCTTTCCGCTCGTGACCCATGCCCAGGATTCCGCCACGCTGATCGCCCAGGCATCGGCCGCGTATGAAGCCAGTGACTACGCCCGCTCGGCCGCACTCTACGAAGACGCGATCCAGGCCGGCGCATCACCGCGCGTGCCGGCCTACAACGCGGCCTGTTGCTATGCCCTACTCGGCAAGACGGATGAAGCGTTTACTTGGCTCGATAAGTCGCTCGACGCAGGCTGGCGCGATGTGGTCCAGCTACACGCCGACACCGATCTCCAATCACTACATGCCGATCCGCGCTGGGAGGTGACGGTCAGCCGCAGCATGGCGCTGGAAGTCGCATTCACCAATTCACTCAAGGAACCTGCCCTGCGACTTGAACTGCTCAGACGATTGAAAGAAGACCAGCGCATTCGCGTCGAACCCAAACCCAGGCTAGTCGAGTGGATGAAGATCGATGCCGACAACACGGCGTTCATGAAGAAAGTGATCGACAAGCACGGCTGGCCGGGTAAGAGCCTCGTCGGTGCCGACGGCGCGCGAGCCGCCTTCCTTCTCGTTCAACACGCAACGGCCGACCCCGCCTTCCAAAAACAATCCCTGGCGTTGCTCCGCAAAGCCGTCGCGAAGGGCGAAGCGCGGGCATCTTCCGCAGCCTACCTGACCGATCGCGTTCTGGTCCTCGCCGGTAGACCCCAAATCTACGGTACGCAGTTCCATACGGTTGCCGGCCAACTCGTCCCCGAAGCCATCGAGGATGAGGCCAACGTCGATGTCCGCCGAAAAGAAGTCGGCCTGGGATCGCTGGCGGAATACGCCAAACAGGTGCGCGCCATGCAGCAACCATAACCGCGACGGCCTACCACTGAGTGTTGCATGCAGAAGCAGGGCGGGGGGCCGTGCCACAAAGCGAAGCCAGAAGGGGTCTCCACTACGGGCCACACGCCTGAACAACAGCTACTCGAACGGGGCGCTCGCCACGCGACCTCCCGCGGACGAACGACCCCTCCCGCGTGGCGCGGGCTACGGACAGGTCGGGACGGGTCCCGGCGGGAACGGATACTCCGCTCCTCCGAACGCATCGAGCACGAAGACCAGTTCCAGCGTCGAGATGAGGTGATCGAGCTTGGGTTCCGGGCCAGTGGACGCTCCAACGAGATCAACGACAGTCTTGCTCGGCGCGAGGGGATCGCCCAGGAACTTCTGAAAGGTTGCCGTGATGTCAAACACGTTGATCAGGTCATCCGGCGGAAGAAACTCCGCGCCGGCCAGAACAGCCAGGTCCGCCCAACCGGACGTGGCGATCGGCAGCGGTGGCGAAAAGTTGCCCTCCGCACCCATATCGCAGAGCGCGTTGACGAACTGAATGTCGTAGGTTGCAGCATGGTCGATCGGTCCCGTCGTCGTGAGCAGGGTACTGGGCACGATGGCTTCGTGCTGAACATGGATGACGGCGTCCGGGCAGTCGGCCGGTGTCACGCATGGGTCACCCGCGTTCAGGCTGCCATGACAAATGCCGTTCGAACAGAAGCCGCGAAGCAACGTCCAGTCCATAACGTGCGGGTCACATTGCAGTGTCGCTGCGAGGTAGCCAGGCGCCGATTCGGATGGCGTGCAGGAGGCCGGGTCTTGACTGGCCAGCTCGCAGACGCCGAACGGTTCACCCACCCACAGTTGCGTACCATTCCAGGTGTCAAAGGGGGCGGGCAGGCTTGCGAATGTCAAGCGAATGGCCTGGAGCTGTCCGGGATCTCCCCCGGCGATGGAAAGATAGCGGGACTTTCGGTAGACGACCGGCGTTCCCAGTGTGTCGTGGCTCATCTGAGGGACCGGCGCAGCCGAGGGTCCGCAACTTCCAACGTTGATCTTTGCCGGAACGTGGAGCGCGGCGATCGGTTGGTCGAGGTCATCCAGAAGCGTTGTGTCAGGCGCCGCGTCGAATCCAAAGATGTAGGTGCCTGCAGCACCGGCCGGAACGTCGACGACGAGCGACCCGGCATAGCGCAATCCGCCTGCGTCTGTGACCGAGGAGGTAATCGTCCTGGCTCCCCAGCGATAATCGGGGATGGATCCCAGGTCGACAGCCGCCGCGGCGACCTCACCGGCGAAGATAAAATCGCCCCGGGATTGGTCGATAAACGCGGCCATGCATTGCTGCCCCAATCCGACATCCATGCACGGTGCCCCCGGGCCGAATGCCGCTTCGCATTCGGCGTTGCCGGTACATGCGATGACGGGCGGGGCCAGGTCGGTGCCGATGCCGTTCGTGTAACTTGCGACGTCCAGAAAGATGTCGTAGACGTTCAGAGGTAGCGGGGTCCATCGAGAGACGTAGAGCTCGAGCGTTACGGTGGACCCTGCCGTTACGGTGATGTCGTTACCGACGCCGCCGACGGGGCGGAATTCTATCGTCGGTTCGGGGATCCGAATCTTCGCGGGTACGAGTGTCACATTCGGGATGAACTGGTTGTTCTGGTTGACGAGAATCGTGAACTCTCCCGGACGAAATCCGACGGTGAATTCTCCGGCGGCGTCCGCCGACGTCTCGAGTCGAAGCGTTCCGGCGTAGGCGCCGCCCGCGGGAAAGGGGTCAGGCGGCGGGAGGGCAACGCCGGTGGCCACGACACTCGCATAGGTGTAGTCAGGTGTAGTCATATCGAGGGTCACCAAATCGCCGTCGGCACCAATGAACACATAATCGGGCCGGTTTATGTAGATGAAGCCCGGCGTGCAATTCGTTGGATCGGTAGGGAAGCCACAGCTCGGGCCTTGGCACGCCTCAATCGGCGATTCCGGGCAATCGGAGTTGACGTTGCAGGCGACGCCGGTGTTGCTACAGATGCCGCCGAAGGACGTCGTGCAATCGCCGTCGGTCGTGCAGGAAGCCAACGTCGGCGCGAGGGACCCCTGCAGTCCGCTGGTGAATCCAGAAGAGTCGATCATGGCTTGCCACGCCAGCAGTGTCGTACCGTTGTTGTCGGGATCCCAGCTGCTGAAGCGAACCTCGAACTCGAGACCGTGGACACCACGGGGAAGCGTGATGGTGTCGCCGTTGATCGAGCCGGCGCTCGTACTGACGGGGACAAGCGAGATGGTGGTGCCGGTTTGCGAGAAGCCGCGCGCGTCGACGTTCGCGGACACATGTACTTCATTGTCCAATGCTCCGTCGACGCGACGCTGCGCAAATGCGTGACCGGTTCCCCCACAGATGCCGATCAGCCAAAATGCTGTGAGCTGACATCGAAACGTTCGTCGGAATCGTGCTGACATGATCATTGTCTCGTACCCCCAAACTTCGTCCGCTGTCCAAGATATCGTTGTGCATGCGAAGAATTGAATTCGCGATGCCCGATTTCCGGGATTCTGACAGGGGACGTCGCATCCCAGCCAGTCACCGGTCACACATCAGTTGTCGAGACGAAATCTCCGTTGGCCCGATTTCGAGCCCATATCGTACCGACAAAGACTCACAGGATTCAAGCGAAGAATGGGTACTTCGGTGGTTTTTTTCACTCATATGCACTTTCATCGATCTCATTTCGGCCCTGAAGACCCGTGATCGAGGTTCGTGGGGCGACTCGGTGCCACCGGTCGCGCACCCATCGGCAGGCGGCGATTTGCATTCATGGGCGATCCGGCCGGCTGGGATTCACGATCCCGCGACAAGGGCGTCTTTCTTCACCATGGCGTTGACGGAACCTCCGTGCCTGCAGGAGCTTGCGCGCAAGTCGCTGAGCAGCTTACCTTCGGACAGTCGATGTCTTCTCCAATTCACGGTCTTGACGGTTCGGCGGTGGACCGAAGATACTGCGGCTTCGCGGTCCGCGGCGCAGAAGAATCATCCACACACATTCGCGCAACGGGTGAAGGGAGCGGTCATGTACAGAGGTCTGGGGCTTGGCATTGTCGTCGCGACGGTTCTGTCTTGTCGAGTTGAAGCTGGAATCATTCGGGTCCCGTCCGAGGCGCCGACCGTTCAGATCGCCATTCAATTGGCGCATCCGTTCGATACGATCATCGTCGCGCCGGGGGTCTATTTCGAGGCGATCCACTTCGGCGGCAAGGTCATCGCCGTGCAGAGTGAGGACCCCCACGACGCAGCGACGGTGGCAACCACGGTGATCGACGCGGGTGGTCTGGGAACGGTGGTGACGCTGGCAGGTTCGGAGGGGAGTGTTCATTCCACGTTGAACGGGTTTACGGTTCAACATGGAACGATCGGGATTGACGGCAACGGGACACAGGCAACGATTCAGAACTGCGTGGTGCGCGAGAACTCGTCGATCGGGCTGTTCGATGTACAAGGTGACATTCGGAACTGTGAGGTTCTCGACAACGCGAATGTCGGTCTGTGGGAGTGTCACGGAACGATTCAGCGATGTCGGATTGGGGGAAGCATCGACGGTTTGCTAGAGTGCGACGGGTCGTTGTTGGACTCGTTGGTCTTGGGGCCTGGCGACGTTCGGGCTGCGGCGGCGGACGGACATGGTCTTCGAGAGTGTCACGGTATCGTCGAGCGTGGTGTCATCTCGGGTCATGGCAGGAACGGGCTGACGATGTGTAACGTCACCATTCGCCAATCGATCATCTCCGGAAACGGCGGCGATGGACTCTATCATTGCCACGGCGAGCGGATCGAGAACTCGGTGGTTGCGGGAAACCAACAGCACGGTGTGGCGTATTCGTCGCTCGATGTTCTGCACTGCACGATCACGGGCAATCGTGGGTGCGGCCTGTCGTTTCATCAAGGCGGCAGGATCGAGCACTGTATCATCTGGCGTAATGACGCCGGCGCACTCTTGAATTCCGTCACGCCGACGTTCTCGGGCACGGTCCATCCGTACTTTCTCCAGCCGGGTCATTGGGATCCACTCGGCGATGTGTGGATCGAGGGTGACTACCATGTCGCGCCGGATTCGCCTTACATCGACGCGGGTGACCCGCATTACGGTGCGGGGCCGTCTGATGCCGACCTGGACCTGGATGGTTTTCCACGGGTCGCAGGGGATCGGATCGACATCGGCGCCTACGAGTTCCAGACGCCGTGCGTGGGAAGTGATTTCGACGGCGACGGTCACGCAGACCCGTGTGACGGCGACGTCGACAATGACGGCATCGGTAACTCGCTGGACGCGTGCGACTTCACACCGGCGGCCATTCCTGTCGATGCCGCCGGCCGCCCGATGGGTGATCTGAATCTGGATTGCCGCGTGGATCTTCGGGACTACGCTTCGTGGCAGCGGACGATTACAGGGCCGTAGGTTCAGTTGACCTTGTCGGCCAGTCGTCCCAGTGCGACGTAGGTCCAGATCAGTGCGCCGGCGGGGACACCGAGCTTCAGAATGAACGGCAGCAACGAGACGAAGTGATCCCACCAACCCAGTGAGTCATCCGAGGTCGCGACGAGGATCACCTTGAACGCGATGGGAAGTGCGAAGAGCAGCACGACGGGGATGTAGAGCCAGAAGTAGAACGCGGATGTCGTCTCGACGCAGGCTGCGGCTTTCTTTCTTGCGTAGAGATTGACGAAGACAGCCACGACTACGGCGCCGATCCCGCCGACCCATTGCCGGCCGTCCTTGACGATTTCGAAGAGATACAGCACGATCAGCCAGACGATCACGAACTTGATGGCTGTCTGAATGCGGCTGATGCTTTTGTTGGGCATGGTTGATTCTCGCACGGCGACCGTGGCCAGCGACGGCGCCGAATGCCCATGGCGCGCTCGCATGGACGGGGTTTGTCGCCACCCTCGCTATCGACACCACACACATGTTCTCGACACGTGGGAGCGGCGATTCGGAGGGGGACGGGACTCAGAGCGTGTTCGAAAAGCCCTTTCCGAGCCCCGCACGTACGGAAGTGGTCTTACAATTCCCGCAAGAAACCGCTCCCTCACGGGTCCTGCAATCCCCGCAAGAAACCGCTCCCTCACGGTCACGGCTCTGTTCAGTCGCCGCCTTCTTAGATGCGATCGTAGTCCGATAACTTATTCTCGTCGTGGCGGTTGGTAGGGGAGTTGACGGCGATTACCCCTCGACCTTCGTTTTCAGGGGCGTGTTGGCCAGGATCGGCGCGGGGGCGTCGTCGGCGCGGAGGCTCCACTTGCCAAAGAAGCTGCGGAAGAGGATGCCGACTCGATAGGCGTGGCGGCGCCAGTCGAAGTGGCCGCTGAAGAGCATGAAGAACGCCTTGGAGGCGATGCCCGCGCGGAGCATCCGCAGTTTGGTTTTTTCGCTGATGCCCAGCGAGCTGAGGTCGATGCCGAGGTAGTCTTTGTTGCGGTTCCAGTTGTCCAGGACCTGTGCGGC
Organism: Phycisphaerae bacterium; assembly: GCA_029260135.1. Taxonomy (GTDB): domain Bacteria; phylum Planctomycetota; class Phycisphaerae; order UBA1845; family UBA1845; genus OFTM174. The sequence continues at coordinate 56,601 of JAJDDV010000110.1, forward strand.
GGATTTGAAACCGTGGCGGTCGACAATCTCCTGGAGCGGTGCGCCGGGCATGGGCGTGGCGATCGACCAGGTCATGTAGCTGACGCGGCGCCTCAGAAACTGCTTCCAGACCCACCAGAGTGACCGGCGGATTTCCTTGGGCGTTTCGTACTGGAGTTGTCCGTCGCGCTCCCAAAGCTGGAAGGCCATCATGAAAAGAAGCACGCGAATCTTGTGGGTTTTGAGGAACGACAGGCATTGCTCGGTCTGGGCGACGGTGATTTTCTTTTCGATGCCGTCCAGCACGCGGTCGTTGGCGCTCTCGACGCCGAGATGTACGAGCCACATGTTCATGCGTTTGAAGAGATAGGCCAGTTCGTCGTCGATCTTGTCGGCGCGGAGGTTGGATTGGAAGAAGAGGTCTTCGTGTCCGAGGTCGCCGATGGCGCGGCAGACCTCTTTGGCCCAGGGCAAGGTAACATTGATTTCGTCGGAGACGATCTTTATTTCCCGTACGCCGAGGCGGTAGAGCCAGTCCACTTCCTGTGCGATGTTCTCCGGCGAGCGCAGTCGAACATAGGGTTTGGCCGCGCGCCAGACGGGTAGCGAGCAGAAGGTACATTTATAAGGGCACCCGCGGCTGATCACGATGCACGACTGCCTGTTGGACCTGCAGTAGTGTTGGCCGACGAACTTGCTGAAGTCGATGCGTTCCCAAGCCATGAAGGGCAGTTCGTCGAGATCGATGGTGGTTCGGGGCGTTCCGGTGTGGCGCGGACCGTCGTCGGTTCGAAGCAGCAGGCCCGGAATGCTCGCAAAGTCGCGATCGCCGCCGATCATTTCGTTGACGATGTCAGCGAGGGTCATCTCGCCTTCACCGATGCAGACCACATCGGCGAGGGATTCTTCGAGCACGTCTTGGGGAGCGGCTGTGGGATGCGGTCCGCCGGCGACGATCAGCATCTGGGGAAAGCGACGTTTGAGTTCGTTGATCGTTTCGTACGCGACGCGCTGGGTTAGAAACGTGAAGCTCAGTCCGTAGACGGCGGGCTGTTGCTCTTCGATGACTCGAATGTGATCCTCGATGCCATGGAACTGATCGAGGAAGAGAATGTCGTCGTCTGTCAGCGGGGTCCGCTCGCGCAAGTAGGAGACGAGCTGTAACAGGCCCAGATTGGGATAGGCCTTGTCGTAGTCGTCGTTTTTGGCGGGCGGGTCGGCCAGAACGACTCTTAGGGGTTGTGTGGGCACGTCGACCCGATCTGAGGTCGGCGTCGAGCCCGCGATCGGTAGTGATATTGCTATTTGGGTCATTGGCGCTACGAGTTATCGGAAACGCGGGCACCCAGCTTGACGAAGCCTTCGCGTGGAACCTCCCTTACCGTCGGACGTTACCATCGAATAAACGTTCGGTTTTGCCTCACATCAGGGGCGACGAGGCTGGAAATGTCGAAGGAGGCCCCCACGATCACCGATGCAGAACATAGGCATTCCGCCTAGAATTTATCGGTCTGTTTTGATGACGAGCGCGGCATACGGGGAAACGGGAGAAATCGCTGCATGAAAGACGCGGCCGGCGAACATAGAACGGTGGAGGATCGACGACAGGGGCGATCGGCGGCGATCAAGGAGTTCCTTGGCAAGTACGCCGCCTGCGACGATGAAGACCAGCTTTTTCAGATGATCGTTACGATCTGCCGGTTGGCCGCCGACGGGGCCGACCGCGGTGATCTGAAGATCCTCAACTCGGCGCTGAAGGAGCTGCGCTACGCGTTCAAGGTCTTCGCGCCGTATACGGAAGTCCCGAAGGTCAGTATTTTCGGTTCGGCGCGTACGGGCGAGGATCATCCGCAGTATCTCCAGGCGAAGAAGTTCGCCGAGTTGATCCAGGGCGAAGGGTGGATGGTGATCACCGGTGCCGGCGACGGCATCATGCGCGCCGGTCACCACGGCGCCAGTCGTCAGTCGAGCTTCGGCGTGGCGATCAGTCTGCCGTTCGAGCAGGCGACCAACACGATCATTGCGAACGACCCCAAGCTCGTACACTTCAAGTACTTTTTCACGCGGAAACTCGTCTTCGTCAAAGAGGCCAAAGCGATCGTGTTGTTTCCCGGGGGTTTCGGTACGCAGGACGAGGGGTTCGAGTCTCTGACGCTGATTCAGACGCTCAAGGCGGCGCCCGCGCCAGTGGTTCTCTGCGACGAGCCGGGTGGAACCTACTGGACGAAGTGGCGTTCGTTCGTGGAGACGGGGCTCCTGGACGCCGGAATGATCGATCCGGAAGACCTGGGGTTGTTCCACGTGACGGACTCGGCCGAGGACGCCGTCGGCGAGATTGTGCGGTTCTACCGGGTCTATCATTCTTCGCGTTACGTGGGCGAGCAGCTTGTTTTCCGCCTTCAGCGACCGCTTTCTGTGGAAACGGTCACAGAAATCAACGACACGTTCGCCGATATCCTCAAAGAGGGTCGCTACGAGCAAGTGGGCGGTCCGCTGGACGGCGAAGACGGCGCGTATCCCGGGAAGTCGAGGCTGGTCTTCGTGTTTAATCGTCGAAGCGCCGGGCGACTGCGGCAGTTGATCCGTAGAATCAATGAGGAACCTTAAAACGGAACGGTTACCGAGGCGCTGCCACACGGGATGATGGCGGCCTGGGGCTGAGTTTGGTTTCGACTCGAAAGAAGGAGCTACGCCGATGACGATCGACGATGCGTCGGACCCGGCTGGACCGATCCCGGAAGACGTCTCTGCGCCGTCCGATTCAGCACCTCAGAAGAGCGAGGACGATGTCGCGGCTGTCAACGAACTGGTCGCGTCGTACGATCGGATTCGCGAGCAGCTTGCGCGGGTCATTGTCGGGCAGGAATCGGTCGTGGAGCAGGTGTTGATCACGCTGTTCGCCGCCGGTCACTGTATTCTCGAGGGTGTTCCCGGGCTCGCCAAGACCTTGCTGATCAGCACGCTGGCGCGGCAGCTTTCGCTCAGTTTCTCACGCGTGCAGTTCACGCCGGATCTCATGCCGTCGGACATTACGGGTACGGAGGTGATCGAGGAGGATCGCGGAACGGGGGCACGTTCGTTGCGGTTTGTGAAGGGGCCGATCTTCGCGAACGTCATCCTGGCCGACGAGATCAATCGAACGCCGCCCAAGACCCAGGCGGCGTTGCTCGAGGCCATGCAGGAGAACCAGGTCACGGCGGCCGGATTCCCGCACAAACTCCCCAAGCCGTTCTTCGTCCTGGCGACGCAGAACCCGATCGAGCAGGAAGGAACCTATCCGCTTCCGGAGGCCCAGCTCGATCGCTTCATGTTCAAGATTCTGGTCGATTATCCTACGGAGGAAGAGGAGGTCCAGATCGTCAAGAAGACGACGGTGGCGCAGGATGCGACGTTTGAGCGAGCGCTCAACGCGAAGGCCGTGATCGCTTTGCAGGACGTTGTGCGCCGCGTGCCCTGTGCCGACCACGTCATTCGCTATGCCGCCCGACTCGTTCGGGCGACCCGTCCGTTGGACGGGCGCGTTGAGAAATTCATCACCGACTATGTCTCGTGGGGCGCGGGGCCGCGTGCGGCGCAGCACCTCGTGCTGGCCGGAAAGGCGCGGGCCATACTCAAGGGGCGGTTTCACGTATCGACGGAGGATATTCAGTCGGTGGCCCACGCCGTTCTGCGTCATCGCGTTCTCGCCAACTTCAACGCCGAAGCGGACGGCATTCACAGTGACGACATTGTCACGCGTCTTATCGAGACGATCCCGACCAGCCCGTCGTCGACGCTGGATCGGTCGATGGCGGATCGGGTCTTCGCGGTCGACGAATGACGAGTGCCGAAGGGCGAATGGCGAACGGTCTCTGGCGACGAGCGCTTGACAGCACGGACCCTGCTTCTGAGTTCGCCGTTTTTCGTTCGCCGGAATGAAGCAGGCCATGAGTGAAGGAAGACCGGACTATCACAAGTACCTTGACCCCAAGGTGCTCAGCAAGGTGAGCAGCCTCGAGCTGCGGGCCCGACTGGTCGTGGAAGGGTTCTTCAGCGGGATGCATCACAGCCCGCACCACGGCGCCTCGGTCGAGTTCGCCGACTACCGTGCGTACACGCAGGGAGACGATCTTCGCCACATCGATTGGAAGGTCTACGGCAAGACGGACAAGTACTACGTCAAGGAATACGAACAAGAGACGAATCTCGAGTTGATGCTCGTCGTCGACGGTAGTGAATCGATGAACTACCGCTCAGATCCGGACGGGTTGACGAAATACCACTATGCCGTGACCGCCGCCGCCGCCATCGCGTTTCTCGCGGTTCAGCAGCAGGATTCGGTCGGTCTCACGCTCTTCGATTCACAGATTGTACAGTTTCTGCGGCCTTCCAACGCTGCGCATCAGTGGAGGGTGCTTGCCGCCGAGCTCGCAGGTCACAAAGGACGGGCCAAGACGTCGATCGGGCGAGTTCTCCAGGAGTTGACCGAACGCGTCGGGCACCGCATGTTGATCATTCTGATCAGTGATCTGTTCGACGACGCCGACGACTTGTTCCGCGGCTTCAAGCATCTCCGCTTTCGTCGGCACGAGTTGATGATCTGGAACGTCTGGGATCGAGCGGAGCTGACCTTTCCGTTCAGCGGTCCGACGATGTTCGAAGGGCTCGAATCCACCGGACGGTTGCTGGCGGAATCACGAAACCTCCAGGCTCGCTACTTGGATGAGGTGAAGTCGTTTCGCAACCGTCTGCAGGTCGGCTGTGGGCAAGTGCAGGCGGATCTGGCGTTCTTCGACACGGCGACGCCATTGGATGTGGCGCTGAGCGGATATCTGTCGACGCGAAGTGCGAGGCTTCGACAGCGATCCTCGCGCATTCTGGGGGGAGGCTAGATCGGGATGGAAACGGCGCCGCTCTTAGCGATCGGTTTCCTCCACCCGGCGATAGCGGCCGTCGCCGTCGCTACGGGCGTGATTCCCGTTCTCATTCACCTGATGAACCGGCGCCGCTTCGTCCGTGTTCCCTGGGCGGCGATGTCGTTTCTGTTGGCGGCGCGACGTCGCAGCGCGAAACGCGTTTGGTTGGAACAGTTACTCCTGCTGCTGGTACGCGTTGCGATTCTCGTCTTGCTGGGTGTGGCCATCGCGCGCCCGTACGTACCGGCTTCGGCGCGCCTGGGCTTGCGAGCGTCGCGGGTGCATCGCATCATCCTTCTCGACAATTCACTGTCGATGCAAGCGATATCCCAGCCGATGCAAACCGGTGTCGCGCCGAGTGAAGTCGGCAGCCGCTTCACGCATGCGAAGGGGTTTGTCGAACGCCTGTTGGCGTCACTCCCGCCGACGGACGCCGTCAGCCTGATCACGCTCGCATCGCCCGCGTCCGCCGTCATCGATGAGCCGGCGACGGATCATCGCTTTGTGCGCGAGCGGGTCGCATCCATCACAGCCACCCAGCGCAGCACGGACGTGAGCGGCGCGATCGAGCGTGCGATTCAGTTGCTCGCCTCGTCGCCTTATCCGCAGGCCAATCGCGTGGTCTACTTCGTCTCCGACTTCACGCAGCGGGATTGGTTCGACGCCGAGGGTCAACGCCGTGGAGTCGCGGCTCGCCGATCGGCGCCCCCGGATGACGACCGATCTCGGGGTGCGCCCCGGTTGGTGCAGGCGCTGGATCGACTCGCACAAGCGCTCAACGAATCAGCCACCGATCTGCACCTGGTTGGCGTCGATCCACAGGCTCGTGAGAACCTGAGCCTGGCTCGATTGGGTGTCTCGAGTGACGACGGCGCAGGAACCGGGTCGGGGTTGGTTGCCGTTGATCATCCCGTGCGAATCGTCGCCGACGTCGTCAATCACGGTGATGCCACCGTCCGTGATGCGACCGTGCAGATCAGCCGAAAGACCGATCCCGCGTCCGGTGGTCAGATCATACGAAGTCAGCCGCTCGGCGCGATCGAGCCTGGGGCATCGGTGACCGTGGCGGTAACGGTCGTGTTCTCCCGGTCCGGCACGCACCTGATCGAGGCGAAGATCAACCGGAGTGCGTTGGCTTCGGTCTCCCGCGCGGGACCGGGCGTTCCAAGGGGCGACACGCTGGGCGTCGACGACGAGCGATACCTCTCTGTCGAGGTTCGCGAACAAATCGCGGTGCTGTTGGTCGACGGACGTCCGGGCACCACGCAGCTCACGGGCAGTGCGGGGTTTCTCGCGACCGCCCTGTCGCCTCTAAGTGCTGAAGGAATGCCATCCACAAGCGCGGCTGCCCGGCGTGCATCAGCATGGAGATCCACCGCACTCATTGAACCGAAGATCATCACGGAGCCCGAACTCGAGACCGAGGCACTCGGCAACTATCAAGCCGTCGCCGTCTGCAATGTGCGCCGACTCTCCGAGTCGACCTGGCAACGCCTCGAAGCGTTTGTCGAAGGCGGCGGCGGGTTGCAGATCTTCTGCGGCGACGCGGTCAGTGCGGAACCCTACAACCGGTTCGGTTTCAAGGAAGGGAAAGGGCTATTGCCCGCGCGCCTCGGTCCGATCCATGACACGACCGACAGAAGTGCGCCGATGGACAATGGCGGCGGATCACAGGATGGCCATGGGCGAAGCGACATCGGCTTCGAACTGACCGACCCGCCGCACCCACTTACGGCCGAGTTCGCCGGATTGACCGAGAGCGGCCTGTTCCTCGCTGGTGTGCATCGCTACATGTCTCTTGACGGCGTTTCGCCCTCTGCCGAGACGGTGCTGCGATACACCGACGGTCAGCCCGCGTTGATCGCGTCGACATTCGGCAAAGGACGCGTTCTGCTCTGGACGACAACCGCCAACATGGACTGGACGAATCTCCCAGCCAAAGGGGACTACGTCTCCATGATGCTTGCGGCTGCCACCCACCTCGTTCCGCTGGCCGGCCGACATCGCAACGTCGTTGTTGCGGATACGATCATGGAGCCGCTAACAGCCGCCGAAACGTCGATGCCCAAACGTGTGACCGCGTTCGGCGGTGTGACACCGGTGCCAGGCCGGGGGAATCGGCCGGCGCAGCCGATTCTCGTTCCTGTGGGCGACGGACTCGCGCTGGCGTACGGACCGGTCGAGCGATCCGGTGCGCTGAGCCTCACGATCGGATCGCGCTCGCGCCTGTTTGCCGCGAACGTCGATCCGGCGGAATCCGACCTGCGAAGGTTGGACGAACAGGCGCTTGCCGATCTGATCGATCGTCCCGTACACGTCGTCACGGTGCAGGCGCAGCAGACGTCCGCCTTTGGGCGTCAACCGGCAGCACCGCGCTCGACGGAACTGGCCTCGGTGGCCGTGTATCTGGTGATTGGATTGCTCTTGATGGAAATGGTGATGGCCATGTGGTTCGGCGCGCAACGTGCGCGGCAGAGCGAAGGAGTGATGGCCCGCCGCGAAAGCTGACACGGTTGTGTCACACTCGGCGCTGAGCGAAATGACGTCTTTGATCGAATGGCTTTTGGATCTTGAAGGCATCCGCCTCGGGCGCGACGCGCCGCTTCTGCTGAGGTGGCAGAACCCGCTGGAGGCGTGGTTGGTCTTCTGCGCCGGGCTCTTGGCGGTAACCTGGGTCGTGATCATTTATCGGCGAGAGCGCACCTCGATTCTTCGACGAAGTGTCCTGGCCTTGCTGCGCTGCGGTCTGCTCGCGCTGGTTGTCATTCTGCTCTGCCAGCCGGCGCTGGTCCTGCAGCGCAATCGCGTTCAGCACTCTTATGTTGCCTTGGCCGTCGATACCTCCGCCAGCATGACCACGCGCGAGCATTATGTCGACGAGGCGTTGGCGTCGTCCGTCGTTGCCGGTGCAGGGCTTGGTGAACCTGCGCAGTTGGCGAGCATCTCTCGACTGGACTTGATCCGCGCGGCGTTGTCCGCTTCCGACCTTGGAGCGATCGAGCAGCTGTTGCGACACAACGACGTCCAGCTCTGGACATTCGCGACGGCGGCTCACGCAACCAGTGAAGTCGGTGGACGGTTTCGCTCCCAGACGGGGCCGCAAGAGCTGGCCCGATCCATCGAGGGCTTGGTGGCTGACGGTTCGAGTACGGATGTCGCCGGCGCGCTGCATCAGATTCTCGAACGATCGCAGGAGCGCCGCCTCTCCGCCATCGTGCTGGCGAGTGACGGTCAGTCGACCCAGGCCACGTCGCTGCAGGACGCATTGGCGTTGGCCGGTCGGCGGCGTGTACCGGTCTATCCGATCCGTATCGGATCCACCCATCAGCCACAGGACCTGACCATCGACGCCGTTCGCACGCGCGGAAGCGCATTCCTCGATGACATCATCTCTGTCGAGGTCGACGTGCGCGGCGAGGGTTTGGCGGAACCGACGCCCGTCACCGTGAACCTGGTCGATTCGAATACGGATGAGATCGTCGCCGGCCGCGAATGGGTGCTGGGTCCGCCGGGTCCCCAGGGATCGGACACCACCTCTCCCACGGTCGAGCTGTCCACCAAGGCGACGAAGGCGGGAAGAAAGAGTTATCGCGTGGAGATCACGCCGTTGCCGGACGAGTTGGTCGTGGACAACAACGTCGCGCCGGTCGATCTCACCGTGCTCGACCACGCGCTGCGCGTGCTCTACGTCGACGGTTATCCACGTTACGAATATCGCTACCTGAAGAACGCACTCGTCCGTGAGAAGACCGTTGAACTGAGCGTCTTGCTCATGGAGGCCGACGAGGCGTTCGTGCAGGAGGGGACGCTTCCCGTTCGCCGCTTTCCGCAGACGCCCGAGGAACTCAACCGGTACGACGTCGTGCTCTTCGGCGATGTCGACCCGCAGAGTCGCTGGCTCTCCGAAGCACAAATGGACATGCTCCTCAACTTCGTCGGAAACCTCGGCGGCGGATTCGGGATGATTGCCGGTCAGCGCTCGTCGCCACATCGGTTCGTCGGGACACCCCTCGAGAAGCTCATTCCCGTCCGTCTGGGTTCTACGAGGCCGGGCGCAGGTTCACCTTCCGCACGAGACGATCATCGCGCCTCAACGACTCCCTTTCAGCCCCGTGTCACGGCACAGGGGCGACGAAGCCCGCTGCTGAGGCTCGATTTTCCCGAAGCCGCGCCTTCAGAAAAAGACACCGTTTCCGTCGCGTCCGGAAGCGCGTCGATCATCGAGTCGCTGCCGAGTCTCTACTGGTTCGCACAGACCTTGGGTGCCAAGCCCGGCGCGTCCGTTCTGCTCGAGCACCCGACGGTTCGCACGCCCCACTCAGGATCGGCGTCGGGAGGCGCCTCAGGGTGGAACTCGACCGAAATGCCGATTCTCGTCACCGCACGATATGGTGCGGGCAAGTTGTTCTTTCAGGCTACCGACGACACCTGGCGATGGCGCCGCGGTGACGGCGAACTCGTTCACGATGCCTACTGGGTCCAGGTCGTTCGCGATCTCGCACGCGGGAATCGAATCACACAGGACGCGTCAAACGACCGAAGCCGCGTCTCGATTCGTACGGATCGCCGCGTCTACCCCTATGGCGCGCCGCTTCATGTGACCGTTGCGCTGCTCGATCCGAGCCTGATGTCCCGAAAGGAAGACGCACTGACCGTTGCCGTTACCCGCGTGACCGCAACGTCCGACCCGGGCGATTCCGCCGGCGCCCGACGGACGGAGGCCGTGGCCGAATTCACTGCCTTTCGACTCCCGTCCGCCAAGCCGGATTCCGTGGCGTCAAGTACTTTTGAGGGTTCGTGGGTCTCACCGCAACCGGGTACGTATGTGCTTTCCGTGGCTGATCTTCCGCCGGTGACCGAGGGGCCGCGGCGAGCCGTCTCAGAGTCAGCGCGCGTGCGCGTTGAACGGCCGAACCTGGAGGGTCTGCACCCGGTGGCGGATCATGCTGCGCTGACCCGAATCGCATCGGCCACCGGGGGGCGCATGATCGATCTGGATCAACTGGCGTCGGGGTTTGACGCCATTGAAGACCGCAGTTTGCGCATTCCCGATGACATTGTGGAGTCGATATGGGATTCCAAGTTGGCTTTGGCGTTTTTCGCCCTAATGATCACTATGGAGTGGGTCCTGCGCAAAGCGTTTGGACTGCTGTAGAAGTGGAGTTGTAACCGACTCACTGACGAATGATTCGCGCGACATGGAACACTCTCGACTCATCTCTCGACTCACGCGCATCCGGGCGACGGTTCGGCGCCGTCTCCTGGCGTACGGTCTTTGTGTTGTCGCCGCCGGCGGTGTCATCACATTTCTGACGATCGTGACGCTCGACTGGTTGCTCTGGCTGCCATCCCCTTTGCGCATGGTCGTGGGTGCGCTCTATCTGGCGGGGTTCGTTGGCGCCGCAGTTCACTGGATCGCCCGCCCGCTCGGGGCGCGCCTCGAACTCGAAGAAGTGGCCGCCCGATTGGAGGAGCGTTTCGGTAGCCTGCGTGACCGCCTGACCAGCACGGTGGACTTCGTGCAAAACGGGGGCGCCGGTTCCGAGATCATGATGCGCCAAGTCGTGCGCAATACGGAGCGGATCACCGAGAACATGCCGCTTGAATCCGCACTGTCGAAAAAGCCGCTGATCCTGCGTGCAGGCATGACGTTGGCCAGCGCGGTTGTGCTCTTGTCCATCATTGGCACGGCGCCCGATTGGGCGCGGATGGGGTTCTACCGTTACGTCTATCCGTGGGGTGAGATTGAATGGCCGCATCGCGTTTTGATCCGTCCGCTGACGGGTGACCGGATGGTGGCGGTGGGTGATTCGGTGACCGTTCGCATGGAGATTCAGCGAGGATACCACGACGACCTTCGCGGCATCGTGCGGCTGGTCGAGGAGGGCGGCGAGGAACTGGTGCTCGCCATGCACCGGACGGGGGACGGGGCCTTCGCGGCCACAATCGATCGCGTCACGAGAAACCTGACCTACTGGTTCGAGGCGGGTGACGACAGCACGGCACGCCACCCGCTGGCGATTCAGGCGGTTGGACGGCCTGAGGTCGTTCAAGCGCTCGCGGTTGTCCAGCCGCCGCCCTACGCCGCAGGAGATCCGGCGCGCGTACGTGATCTGGGGGACGGTCCCGTTCACGCGCCGATCGGCGGCGCCGTCCGCGTATCGATTCTCGCCAGCAAACCGACGGCGACGGATGCACACGGCGGCGACGTCGGACTGCGTTTCGATGACGATCGCTTCGTTGCACTGTCGGCGGAACCCGGCGACGACCGTAAGCTGTCGGCGCGCCTGGAGATTCGCGGTGACCTTCACTTCCGCGCGTCGCTCCGCGACCGGAACGGTTTTGAGAATCGCGGTACCGATCAGTATTCCATCCTGGCGGTACCGGATCGCGCACCGACCGTAGCGGTTCTCGAGCCCGCGGCCATGATCGAACTGACGCCCAACGGGTCCGTGGGCGTGCTGATTCGGGCCGAAGACGATTTCGGCATCACGCAGCTGGACCTCGAAGTGCAACGCGGCGGTGGTGAAACGCAGTTGATCGGCCTGACCGATTCTCCTCACGATGCCGAAGGTGAATCGTCCACGGTGGATGAGACGGGACGCACCGTACGCTACGCATGGTCCATGAAACCGCTCTCTCTGTCGCCGGGCGACCTGCTGTCGTATGCCGCCGTCGCCACCGACAACCGTTTGACATTGGACGCGGGCGGACAAGTCGGTCGATCGGCGACGATGAATATCCGCATCATCAGCGGAACCGAGTTCGAGACCCGATTGCGAAGTGACGTTGCCCTTCTTGAATCATGGATTCGCGAGTTGGTGCTGGACGAGGCGGACTTGCTGGATCGAACACAAGCGCTGCAGCGCAACGCCGATGACGAGGGACAGATCGGCGCCGCTCAGCGCGAAGAGGCTGCGGCGCTGGCGACCAAACAGGTGAGGCTCGTGCGTCGGCTGCGTGATCTCGGCGAGCGGTTCCAGGCACTGATCGTTCGTATGCAGCAGAACCAGACAGCTGACGAGACGTGGAAGGATCGGATGGCTGCGCTCGCAGAGCGGGCACGGACCACGGCATCCGGCTCGATGACCGCCGCCGCTCGCTCCCTCGACGAGTTGCGCGAGCGAATCGACCGAAACGTGCAGCAGGATCATCTGGCCCGCGCGGTTCGCGCCGAGACCGAGGCGATCGATGCGCTTCGCTCGATGCTGCAGGAGATTTCCGAGTGGGGTGACTTCAAAGAATTGATGGCCAAGACCCGAGAACTGCTCGACCGGCAGGAATCCCTGCGCGCACGGACGGCCGAACTCGGCCGATCCACGCTGGGGCAAGCGTTGGACGCGCTCACGCCCCAACAGGTCGGTGATCTCAAGCGCGTCGCTCGTTCTCAGGAGCAACTCGGAACCGATGTCGAGCAACTGCTTGAGGATCTCAAACAGCGGGCATCCCGGACCGACGACCAGGATCCGGCCACAGCCCAACAGGCGGATGCCGCATTGCGCGCCGCCCGGGCTCGCGACCTTTCACGGCAGCTTCGTGTGGCGGCGGAGACGATTGCCCGAAACCGCACGGCCGCGGCGACCATCGCACAGAAGGCCGCGGGTGACGGCATCCGTCGGATGATCGCCGCCCTCGACGAGCGCGACACCCGGCAACTCGAGGAGCTCCGAAAACGACTGACGAAGGCGATCGACCAGGTGGCCGAGCTGATCGAACAGCAGCAGTCTCTGCGAAATGCGACCCACGAGGCGAGCTTGCTCGGTGTCGACAACGCCGACGTCGAAGCGCTGGTCACAGAGCAGCGGACGATCCGGCGCAACACCCGACAACTCGGGCGAGAGTTCGCGACGTCGGATCGCACGCTCGCGGCCGGTCAGCTGGTGACCGAAGCGGCGAGCCCCATGGAAAACGCCGAAGGTTACCTCCATGAGGCCAAGCCGGCTGCCGCGACTGCCGATCAGGATGAAGCGCTAGCGATTCTGCGCGAGGCGCACGACCTTCTGGACGAGATCGCCAACGAGTTGGCGAATCAGGCCCTGCGTCGTTCGCTGGCCCAGATTCGGGAGAGTTTGGAGGAGATTCTCGCCGCACAGCAGGACGTCAATACCGGCATCGGTGAACTGTGGAAGTCGCTTGGGGATCGGCGAGACCCGGCGCAGGGTGGGGCGCGACTCGACCGGCGCGAAGCACGCACGGCGACGAAGCTCGCGCGCAGGCAAGGGAATGTTCGACAACTGCTTGAAACGCAGCGAAAAGACTTCGATCGTGTGGTCGTCTATCGATGGGCGCTGCAACGCGTGGCGACGTGGATGGAAGCCGGTCGGGAACGACTCAGGAAACGTAGCGTCGACCAAGAGCTGGTGGACCTCACGTCGCGCATTGCAGGTGAGCTCGAAAAGCTCATCCAGGCGCTCGTCGAGACCGAAGCGCTCCCGATGGACACGCAATTCGTCGAAGCGCAGCAGGGCGGGGGGCACGGACCCGGGTCCGCGGCGGCCAACAAGCCCATTCCAACCGTAGCGGAGCTGCTCGTGCTCAAGGCGATGCAGCGAGATGTCAACGAACGAACGCAGTCCTTGAACGAATCGATTGACATCGACCGCGTGGATGAAGCGGCGTTGCGCCGACTTCAGGCCGTAGGCGAGGATCAGGTAGAAGTGCGCCGCCTGTCAGAGTTGGTGACGCAGCGCGCTCGACGATCGCCGTGATGGATATGGAGCCCGAAGATGGCACCAAACGAGAATACAATGCCGCACGATCACCTGGCACCGGGGTTGAACCGTGGAACCGCCCTGTTCTGGTTGGGTATCTTGGTCGTGTTGTCTCCATGGGGAACGGTCAGCCTCGCCCGGCAACCACAACGTGACGACCCGCCGGACAAGAAGACCAAGGAGCAGGAACTCGGCGAGAGACTGATCCGCGACATCGTCAATGACGGTGATGAAGGTGTGATGGCCACTGCGATCCGCCTCATGGATTCCGCCGCCAGAAAGCTGGAGATCGACTTCGATGCCGGACGGGAGACACAGGACATGCAGCGACGCGCGCTGGATCAACTCGACAAGGCCATCAAGACGGCTGCGGCGCGGCGACGGCCAGTGCGCTCCAGACGCCCGCCGCCCTCCGGCGACAAACGCACCAGACCCAGGCAACCACCGCAACGCGCCGAAGAAGAAAAAGAGGCCTCAACGCACGCGAAGCCCCCGGCGACCCACGATCCGAGGGGCGCCGAGCCGCAGGTCGGCACGGTGGAAGGCCGACTGAACGAAACACGACGCGCATGGGGACAGCTGCCGATGCGCGATCGCGAGGAGATCATTCAGGGGGCCGACGAGCGTTTCCTCGAACGCTATCGCGCCTGGATCGAGCGATACTATCGGGCATTGCAGGAGGCAGAGGATTGAATCTCCGCGCCAAGATGACAGAGGGTCCCAGCCGTCGCACGACGGGCAGCGTATTGGTGGCGCTGATCACGCTGGTCGGCGGAAACGCGGTCCATCGAACCCTCGCGCAACCGACCAGGCCCAACGCGCCGAGCGCGGAACATACAACGCAATCACGCATCGCCGTCGATCGAGGGTCGGCGTGGCTGGTCCGTCAGCAAGCGCCAGACGGCTCGTTCGGCAGCCTCTCTCACTACGGACCACACGTCGGCATCACGGGGCTCGCCGCCCTTTCCCTGATGTGCGACGGAAACATGCCCGGTCGAGGTCCCTATGGCGGGGCTGTCGATCACGCCCTGAGTTTCGTGTTGAGTCATTCGTCGGAGAGTGGTCTATTGGCCGCGGAGACCTCGCACGGTCCGATGTACGGCCACGGATTTGCCACACTCTTCCTCGCTGAAGTGTACGGCATGAGCCATCGACCTGAAGTCCGTGAGACGCTGCGAAAGGCGATCCGGCTGATCGTCAACACGCAGAATCACGAAGGCGGGTGGCGATACCAACCCGTTCGAGACGACGCGGATCTGTCCGTAACGGTGTGTCAAGTCATGGCACTTCGCGCCGCACGGAATTCGGGCATCTACATCGACAAACAGGTGATCAACAACGCCATCGAATACGTCAAGACCAGCCAGAACCCCGACGGCGGTTTTCGATACATGCTCAACTCGGGGGGATCGGCGTTCGCGCGTTCCGCCGCCGGTGTGGCCACCCTCCAATACGCCGGGATTTACAGCGGCGAAGAGCTTCAACGAGGGCTAGAATATCTTGGGCGGTTTCGACCGCCCAAAGAACAGACGGTGGGGCACTACTTCTACGGTCACTACTACGCCGCCCAGGCGATGTTCCTCGCCGGCGACGACCACTGGACCGAATGGTGGCCCGCCATTCGGGATGAACTGCTCGACCGCCAGGATACGGACGGCTCCTGGCGGGGGCAGGCGGGCCAGGAGTACGGTACGGCGATGGCCCTGATCGTGCTCAATATGCCGAATCGATTATTGCCGATCTTTCAGAAATGACCATGCGACCAAAACGGTCACATATCTGGCACTGTTCGCTCGCCGGTGCGATCGGCGCAGCGCTGGCCTGTAGTCCCGCGCACGCGCAAGCAGGTCGGTCGATCACGCCCGACGCTTCCCGTCTGAAGGTGAAGGTCAAGACGGTCACCCAGGACGCACTGGAAGCGACGCTCGTGGCGCTCTCTACGCAGCACGGCGCGGCCTTGCGGACGCCGACCGGAGAGCAGCTCAGGGTCCCTTTGCGCGATCTCGTTCGGATCACCACGATCGGGCAAGGGCCGCCCGCGTTGCGCCCCTTGTCGACGCTTCCGCCGCAGCGCGCCTTTACGGTATGGCTGACCAACGGCGATGTGATCCACGGGGATCTGATCCCGGCGAAGAACACCGAAGACCGCGATGAACTCAGCCGCGACGCCGCATCGACCTTCGTTCTGGAAACGGTCGATCTCGGGCCGATCGTCGTCGAACTCGATCAGGTGTCCCGCCTGGCGTCCCAGCGGGCGTCGCAGTCAGCCTATCGCGTTTCGGCGGGATGGCTGGACCGAGAGAAGGAGCGCGACGAGGACCGTGTACTGCTGACCAACGGCGATGTCGTGCGCGGATTCGTCATGAACATCAACCGCGACGGCGTCACGGTCGACACACCGTTCGGACAAACGAAGATCGCCCGGCGACTGCTCGTCGCGATGCAACTGGCCTCCCCCCCGCCGCCAAAGGCTACCCAACCCGCGCACGTCGTCGTGACGTTCCGAAGCAGCGGCCGGTTGACGCTCGAAGAGCTGGACTGGTCACGCGGGGAGGTTCGCGCTCGCTTGATCGGCGGAGCGTCGATCCGGGTCGATGCCCTCCGCGTAGCCAAGATCGAGGTGATTGGCGGGCGGTGGGAGTGGCTATCGCACCACCGGCCGATCAGCTTCGAGCACACGCCCATGCTGTCGCTCGCATGGGAATACGTGAGCGACCGAAACGTGTCGGGCGGACCGATTCGGGTGGCTGGCGGGGCGTACGAACACGGCATCGGCGTACACAGCCGGTCGGTGTTGACCTACGACCTCAAAGGGGAATACAGCTGGTTCACCACGTCCATCGGTCTCGATGACAACAGCGGTCAGTACGGCGACGTTTCCGTCGCCATCCTCGTGGACGGCCAACCTCGATTCGAAGAATCCCACCTTCGCCGCGGAAAGCTCATCGGTCCGGTGCGCCTCGACGTGCGAAACGCCGACCGCATCGAACTCCTCACCGATTTTGGCGACAACGGCGACCTCCAAGACCGCTTCAACTGGGTCGAAGCGGCGCTCATCCGGTAGACGGAAACCTCCAAGATGATGGGCTGACATGCGCACTCCGCTTGTTCGACCGATAGAAGACCGCCCCGGACGCCCCGGTCGAACCGGCACAACGCTGAGGCAAAGAGTATCGATGATTTCACGCCTTGATCGGCGACGCGGTCGGCATCCACCTTGCCGTTGACGCTCTGACGCCCTATACTTAGGTCATCACGTACGTTCCGCTGCGCGCGGAATAAACGGGGGGTTCTCTTCGTTGGTTCTTGTGCGGCGGTCGTTTCTTTCGGACGTGGGTAGGCGCGTCCGGTTGGGAAGGGATGTAGTACCGCACGGTCACACGGCGGAGGGGGAAGTCTCGTGTTCAATGGTCACGGCAGTAGGTTGATCCTGGCTTCGTGGGTCTTGTGTTCCCTGACGCAGGCGCAGACGCCGCAGAATCCCAAGCTGCATCCGCGCCTGCTCGATCGATTCACCGAGACGGCCGACCTCCCGCAGGTCAAGGCGTGGGTCCTGTTTTCAGACAAGGACCTGAACGATCAAACGGCGCGCCGCGCAGCCGTGCGTCACCTGGAAACGCAGTACAATCCCCGAGCCATCGAGAGGCGCCGCAATCGACGCACCGCACCCGGTCTGTTTGACGACCACGACCTCCCCGTTCCGCAGCACTACCTCGATGCCGTCGCCGCGACCGGCGTCCAATTACGCCACGTCAGCAAGTGGGTCAACGGCGTGAGCGTCCTGGGCACACAAGAACAACTCAACGACGTGGCCCGCCTGGCGCACGTGAAGATGATCCAGCCCGTCGCGCGCGGCAAGAAGATCAAGCCGGTCAGTGTGGAACCCGTGCAGCTTCAAAAGCGCGATGCGGAAAACGAGGCGTCGATCCAAACGGCCATCGACTACGGCCTGTCGCTGGAGCAACTCACTCAGATCAATCTGGTAGCGCTGCACGACATCGGCTTCACCGGTAACGGCATCATCATCGGCATTCTGGACACCGGCTTTCAGCCCACGCACGTCGCGTTCAGCAACCCGTTTCATCCGTTGTCGGTCGTTGCGGAATGGGATTTCATCAACAACGACGGCAACGCCGGAATCGAACTGGGGGATCCGACCAACCAGCACGCTCACGGAACATACATCCTCGGTACACTCGGCGCCTACAAACCCGGTGAACTCGTCGGGGCCGCCTATGACGCGTCCTACATTCTCTGCAAGACGGAAGACACCGCCGGCGAGTACCAGGGCGAAGAGGACAACTACGTCGCTGCACTCGAGTTTATCGAAGCCAACGGCGGCGATGTCGCCACCTCGTCGCTGAGTTACATCGACTGGTACACCCAGGCGGACCTGGACGGCGTCACGGCCGTAACATCGATCGCCGTCAACATCGCCACGGCCAACGGCATCTTCTGCTGCACGGCGGCGGGAAACCGTGGCCACGACGCCGATCCCGCCACCGCCCGACTCGGCGCGCCGGCCGACGCGCTGCAGGTGCTGACCTGCGGTGCGGTCGACTCCACCGGGAGCATCGCTTCGTTCAGCTCCGACGGGCCAAGTGCGGATGGGCGCGTCAAACCGGAAGTCCTTGCGCGAGGTGTCGGCACCCAAACCGTTTCCTCGCAGACCGACACGACCTATGCGGGTGTCGGGGGCACCTCACTCTCGACCCCGTTGATTGCCGGCGCCGTCGCCTGCCTCGCCCAGGCCCACCCGAACTGGACCGTCAACGAAATGCGAGACCAGTTGAGCACAACCGCCTCGGAATTTGTCGCCACGGGGACGTACGACCCGCAGTACGTGTGGGGGTACGGTATCATCGACGCGTACGCAGCAGCTCAGCAGACCGACTGCAACGGCAACGGCATGGACGACACGATCGACATTATCCAGGGAACCAGCGCGGACCTGAACCACAACGGCGTTCCCGACGAATGCGACGCGCCGATCCCCACCGTCTCGCAATGGGGCCTGGCTGCGATGAGCTTGCTCCTGGCCGTCGCAGGCACCATCGTGCTCGCCGACACGCGACGCGCACGACCCGCCTGATCCACAGCTTCACTACGGACAAGGCGCGGGGCAAGGCCACGCAGAACCCTTGAACGCATCGAGCACGGCCACCATGTCGAGGACCGTGATAACGCCGTCGGATTCACACGGATCGAGGTCGGCCTGGTGCAACGCCGGTGCCGTCGCCAACCCCTCGAAGGTCTCGACGACTGCGATCGTGTCGTTCACGTTGACGATTCCGTTGGGCGGCGTCCACGCGCCGGCGGAGAACAAACCGACGACGTCGCCCCAACGCGCCGTGGTGACCACGCCCGTCGCCGAGAGGAATCCGCCGCATCCGGTCTGAACATGGTACGTGCTGCTCGGCGCAACGAGCGGACCCTGAACGAGCACCGTACCCCACACGCTGGGCAGCAAGAGTACCGGAACATCAACGAGCGTACCGTCGACGTCAACGTACTTTGTGATGCATGGCCAGTCAGGCGACGTCACCAACAGGAAGACCGGCACTGTGGCACTCGCCGGCATGGCCGTAACGTTGAAGTATCGCGAACCCACCGGCGCCACCAATGGCTCCGCCGGAATCGGCGCACCGACGCAGATTCCGGTCGAACAGGCGTCCTCACCGGTACAGGTCTCCAGATCATCACACGTCGTACCATCCGATTCAAAGTTGGAACTGCACGCTCCCACGCCGTCACAGATGTCCGGGTGGTCGCACGTACTATCACTGGGATCGCCGCACGCCAGACCGGCCGGCTCCGGGTTGGGCTGGCAGACACCCAGGACATCGCACGTGTCCGGATTGTCACACGCCGTATCCGCGGGGCTCCCGCAGAAGGTGCCGACCGGTTCGAGCGGGTGCGCGCAAACGCCGGTGAGGCAGACATCCTGGCGGCAGTCGTCGCCGTCGTCCGTGCAAGGGGTCTGCTCCGGCTCATGATTCAGCGCGCACGCGCCCGTGCCGTCGCAACTGTCCGGGTTATCGCATTCCGTGCTGCTCGCATCACCGCAAGGCGTGGCGACCGCCACGAAGTTCGGCAAACAGAGACCCACACCGTCACACGTGTCCGGGTTGTCGCATTGCGTGTTGGTCGGATCGCCGCACGGCAAGCCGACGATCTCGTAATTGTCCTGGCAGATTCCCAGCCCGTCACACGTATCGGGGTTGTTGCAGTCCGTGTTCGTCGGATCGCCGCAGCCAAAGCCCGCCGGTTCATGGTGC
This sequence comes from Phycisphaerae bacterium, assembly GCA_029260135.1. Taxonomy (GTDB): domain Bacteria; phylum Planctomycetota; class Phycisphaerae; order UBA1845; family UBA1845; genus OFTM174. Next base: position 76,464 of record JAJDDV010000110.1, read on the forward strand.
GCAATGCAGGCCCCGCCGCCGTCACACGAATCCGGGTTGTCGCACTCCGTGTTCGTCGGGTCGCCGCACGCCGTCGTTGTCGGCTCGTAATTCGACAAACAGATTCCGGTCCCGTCGCACGAATCCGGGTTGTCACACGCCGTGCCACTCACATTACCGCAGGCGGTACCCGCGGGTCGAGGCGGGTGAATGCACAACCCCGAACCGCATTCGTCGAACGTGCATTGCACGCCGTCGTCGCTGCACACCAGGCCATCCACCTGGTGATTCGGATCGCACGCGCCGCTTCCGTCGCAAATGTCCGCGTTGTCGCACTCCGAAGTACTCGGGTCCCCACACGCAAGGCCGGCAGGCTCGAAATGGGACAGGCATACGCCCGTTCCGTCGCACGTGTCCGGGTTGTCGCATTGCGTGCTGCTCGGATCGCCGCACGGTATTCCGCCGGCGACCAAGTTGTCCAAGCAGCTTCCCGCTCCGTTGCAGGTGTCCGACTGGTTGCAGTCGGTGTGGGTCGGGTCACCGCAACCAAAACCCGTCGGTTCAAAGTTCGACAAGCACGAACCGCCGCCATCGCATGAATCCGGATTGTCACACTCCGTGTTGACCGGATCGCCGCAGACGGTCGCCGCCGGTTCGAAATTCGTGAGGCAGACGCCGCCGCCGTCACACGTGTCCGGATGATCACACTCGGTATCGCTCGCGTCTCCGCACGCACTTCCGACCGGTCGCGGCGGATGCGCGCAGAGACCGGTGTCGCACGCGTCGAACGTACATTCGGCACCATCGTCACTACAGGCCAAACCGTCCGGCTGGTGGTTCGAATCACACGCGCCAATGCCATCGCAAATATCCGCGTTGTCACACTCCGAAGTGCTCGGGTCTCCGCAAGCCAGGCCGAGTGGCTCGAAATTCGTGAGGCACACGCCGACGCCGTCGCAGGTGTCCGGGTTGTCGCACTGCGTGCTGCCAGGATCTCCACAGGGGAATCCGGTCGGCTCGAGGTTGCTCTGGCAGCCACCCGCGCCGTTGCAGGTGTCCGGGTTATCGCAGCCGGTGTCCGTCGGGTCGCCACAGAGAACGCCGGTGGGCTGGTAATTCACGAGGCAGGATCCGCCCCCGTCGCAGGTGTCGGGGTCGTCGCATTCGGTCAGGCTCGGATCGCCGCACGCGGTGCCCGTCGCCTCGAGATTGGTCAGGCAAAGCCCCGTTCCGTCGCAGGTATCGGGATTGTCGCAGTCCGTATCTGCCGCATCACCGCACGCCGTACCGGCGGCTCGCGGAGGATGCGTACAGAGTCCGGCGCCACAGAAGTCCTGCGTACACTCGACGCCGTCGTCGGTGCAGCCCAGTCCGTCCGGCTGGTGATTGGAATCGCACTGGCCAAGCCCGTCACAAACGTCGGCGTTGTCGCAATCCGAAGTCGCCGGGTCGCCGCACGGGACCCCACCGGGCGCGAAGTTTGAGAGGCAGACCCCCGCGCCGTCGCAGCTGTCGGCCGTGTCGCACGCGGTGACGGTCGGATCACCGCACGCGGTTCCAGCCGACTTGGCCGGGTGCGAACAGACGCCCGTCTGGCAAATGTCATTGCTGCAGTCGTTCCCGTCATCCGGGCAGGCAGAACCGTCAGCCTTGTGGTTCACCTCGCAGACACCACTGCCGTCGCACGTGTCCGCGCTGTCGCACGCCGTCTTGCTCGGGTCGCCACAGGCGCTTCCCGCCGCCCGCGGTGACCACGTCGTATTCGATAGAAGCGGTACACACGCCTCGCACTCGTTCAACGGGTTCGAAACGCCCGCGGCGTAGCACGTGCCGTCAATGACGCAACCGTCCTGACTAGAAATGTTGAGGACAATGTCGCCCGTGTTATCCAGGAAGCCGGCCACGCGGATCCAGTAACTTATGCCGGCCACGGCGGCGAATTCGACGCGCGAGAGTAGTCCCGGTCCGCCGTCATCGTCGCAGGCGGTTTCGACTCCGCCGCAGGTGTCGTAGATGCTCAGGACGGTGTCGTTGTCCGGCAGAAACTGGCTGCCGACCGTGTCGATGACGAGCTGACCCGTGCAGGACGCAACATGGAAATACCAGACGTCGTTGTCCGAGTCGAACTGGCAAGTCGCCTCGTCGTCATCCGGACCGCGGTTCTGGTTGTTGCCCGTGTTGACGCCGTCGAAGACCTCGACGGCGTTGATGCAATCGTCGTTGCAGGTCGGGTTGACGACACCCACACAGATGCCGGTGGCGTCACACGCATCCAGGTCCGTGCACGCATCGCCGTCGCTGCAAGGGCTTCCGGGCGACAGCACCGTCCAGTCAATCGTCGATACGAGCGTGTCACACACTTCGCAGTCGTTAACGGGATTGGCCGCACTGTCAGCGTGGCAAGCACCCCCTATCAGGCACCAGCCCGGCATCAAGGTGTGCTCACACGCCTGGAGGGCCTCACTGCAGGTGTCGGTCGTACACGCCAATCCGTCGCTGCAGTCGATTCCCGATCCGCCGCCACAAACGCCGGACAGACAAGTCGCACCGGCGTTACAGAAGGAACCGTCGTCACAACTCGTACCGTCCGCGATGTCGTTGGGCAGGCAGGTCCCAAGTCCGTTGCACGTGTCCGGGCTGCTGCAGTTGGTGGCAGCGGGGTCGCCGCAGAGCGTTCCGCCAGCCAGGAGATTCGGCAGGCAAGTCCCGGCGCCGTCACAGGTGTCCGCGTCGTCGCAGTCCGTCACGGTCGGATCGCCACAAGGAGCACCCGGCGCCGAAAGCGGGTGAGAGCATACACCGCTAAGACAGATGTCATCGCGGCAGCCGTTCCCGTCGTCCGAACACGCGGTTCCGTCCGCCAGCGGGTTGGCAGAGCAAACGCCCGCCCCATCGCACGTGTCCGCGCTGTCACACTCCGTCACGACAGGATTGCCGCAGGGCGTTCCAGACGTCAATGGATTCGCGTCGCACACGCCGAACCCGTCGCAGGTGTCAGGATTGTCGCACTGATTGCCCACCGGATTACCGCAGGGAATCCCCGGAGGCAGCACATTGGTGAGGCAGACGCCAAACCCGTCGCACGAATCCGGCGTGTCGCAGTCCGTTCCCGTTGGGTCGCCGCAGGCGTTGCCCGCGGGCTGCGCATTGCCCAGGCAGGCACCGGATCCGTCACACGTGTCCGCGCCGTCGCATTCCGTAACCGTCGGATCGCCACAAGCCACACCGGTCGCTTCGAGATTCGTCTGGCACCCCCCCGTGCCGTCACAGGTGTCGGCATGGTTACACTCGGACTCCGATGCGTCGCCACAGGGCGTACCGGTAGCCGAGAGTGGGTGAGAGCAGACGCCGGCGAGACAAATGTCATCACGGCATCCGTTTCCGTCGTCACTGCACGGAGATCCGTCGACGAGATGGTTGGCCGCGCAAACGCCCGCACCGTCGCAGGAGTCCACGTTGTCACACTCGGAGGTACCGGGGTTGCCGCAAAGCGTACCCGTCAGAACGAAGTTGGACTCGCAGACGCCGACCCCATCGCAGGTGTCAGGGTTGTCGCATTGGTTTCCGACCTGGTTGCCGCAGGGAAGCCCCGAGGGTGCCACATTGGGGATACAGATACCGGCGCCATCACAGGTGTCCGGGTTGTCACAGTCGGTATCGGTCGGGTCTCCACAGGAGGAGCCGGAGGGTTCGAGGTTAGCCAGACAAGAGCCGGCGCCGCTACAGGTATCGGCCCGGTCGCAGTCCGTGGTTGTCGGGTCCCCGCACGCGGCCCCGGGGGGTTCACGGTTGGGGATGCATGTTCCCGCGCCGTCACACGTGTCGGCATGGTCGCACGCATTTTCCGTCGGATCGCCACAGGGTGTGCCCGCGGCTGTAAGCGGATGGGAGCAGAGCCCGGCTATGCACACGTCGTCCCGGCATTCATTGCCGTCGTCGGTGCAGGCCGTTTGGTCGGCGACGTTGTTGGCCGCGCAGATGCCGGCCCCGTTACACGAATCAGCGTTATCGCACTCGGACGTCGCGGGGTTCCCGCAAGGCGTTCCCGCGATAATCGGATTCGTAAGGCATACGCCCGCACCATCGCAGGAATCGGGATTGTCGCATTGGTTGCCGACGGGGTCACCACATGGAAGACCGGCGAGCGCCAAGTTGGTCAGGCATACACCCGCGCCGTCACAACTGTCGGGGTCGTCGCACTCACTGTCGGAGGGATCTCCGCAGGTCGTGCCCGAAGGTTGGATATTCGCCAGGCAGAGCCCCGTGCCGTCACAGGTATCCGCACGGTCGCACTCTGAATCCGCCGGGTCTCCGCACGGCGCGCCGACCGGAAGGATATTCGAGCGGCACACGCCAACGTCATCACAAGTGTCCGCGGCGTCACAGTCCGCCACCGTGGGGTCACCACAGGCGGTACCCGACGGAGCGAGGCGATCCACACAGGCTCCCGCGCCGTCACAGGTGTCCTGGGCATCGCAGGCGCCGGTCGCGGCATTCCCGCAGAGCGTGCCCGAAACCAACGGGTCCTGAGTGACGATTCCGGTGATGACGTCGCACGTTCCGGTGGTGCACTCGTTACCGTCGTCAAGCGCGGTGAGCGTGCCGTCGGCGGGGTTGCAGCAGAAGACCGTGTCGTTGTAGTTGATCGTGTTCGCGCAGAC
>JAJDDV010000012.1 GCA_029260135.1 Phycisphaerae bacterium
GACGCGCTGCTGCTCACCCCCCGCCATGGCCTGCGGGCGATGCGTCAACCGGTGCGAAAGACCGACCTGATCCAAGAGCTTACGTCCCTTCCGGGCCACTTCGCGATCGACCGCCCCGCCCAAAAGCGCAGGAAGCACCACATTCTCCTCGGCCGTCAGCGTCGGAAGAAGGTTGTATCCCTGGAACACAATACCCAAACGTCGGCGACGAAACAGCGTCCGTTCCCGGTCGCTCATGCGACCGAGGTCATGCCCTTCGACGACAATCGAACCGCTCGTCGGCTCATCCAGGCCGGCCATCAAGTGCAGCAGCGTGCTCTTGCCGGACCCGCTCGCGCCCATGATCGCAACGAACTCGCCCTCATGAACCGTCAGCGATACCCCGCGAAGTGCGTGTACCGGCTCTCCGCCGGTAGGAAACACCTTGCGAATGTCCGATCCCTCCAGCACGCGCGGCCCAGAGGCAGCTTTGCGGTCGGTGCGGTGATCATCGATCGAGTCTCGTTGCGTCGTACAGTTATCCATTGTCGAGCGTCGGCACCTCCAAACATCGGTCTTTCCCGGGTCGGGCCACAAGTTCGTAGCATTGTACGGCTTACACCGCCCACGACAAATGATCCTGCCAACCGTGACGTGCTACCCGAGAAAAACGTGCGCCGCGTCACGCCGTCGCGACTCACGACAACGATCGCGCATCGAGAGATCGCCGAAACTCACCGAGGACCCACCGAAACCCACACCAAGCAACGCACACCGAATCCAACGCGACAAACCGCTCAAGTCGGAGCTCACTCGAAACTCGATCGCCCATTCGACCGGGACTATCGGTCCTTAAACCAACGAAACAACGTTCCATGCGCACAAGACGTTCCTTCCTTGCATAGAACAAGCGAAAACACTACAATGAAACCGTTCGGTGTTTGAATCTTCTGCGCGTTGAACACGCATGCAACTCGGAGGGAGAAGTCCATGAAAACACTTCCATCCAGCGCCTGGACAGTCGTCCTTTGCGCCGCCGGTCTCGGTTTCGCCATCTCAACCGTCAGCGCGAACACCTTCACCGTGCGAACCACGGAAGACATTGACAACGGAGACTGCGACCCCAGCGTTCCCGGCGGAGGCGGGATCTGCTCGCTTCGTGAAGCCGTCAAGGCGGCCAACGCAAACCCCGGTCCCGATACGATCGTACTGCTGGGACATACCTATCCACTGACGCTGGCAGGTGCCGACGATTCAGCTGTAGTCGGCGACCTGGACATCCGCGACGGCGATGTAACGATCCGGGGGTTAGGGCTGGGCAGCACGGCCATCGACGGCGCTGGAATCGGTGGCGAGGCCATCTTCGACATCGATACCTACGCCCACGGAATCTCCGTCACCATCGAGAACCTCACGCTCCGAAACGCCAAGGGGATTGCCGTCCGAGCGGGAGGGACCCTCGAACTCAACCGCTGCGCGATTTGGAATTCCCCTACCGGGATCAACGTTCATCAGGGCGGGACAGCAACGATCAACTACAGCATCGTGTCGGACTGCAGCGGCTACGGAGTCTGGAACCGCGGCGTTGCGAACATCGACCACTCAACGGTCGAGCTTTGCCGTACATCCGGAGTCCACACTTTCAACCCCGGTCGTACCACCATTACCGATTCGATCATTCGCGACAACACCGACGTTGACAGCTTCTACAAGGATGGCGGCGGCATCCATAACGACGGAGGTCCTGTACGCGTCGACGTCATCCGAACCCAGGTGACAAACAACACCGCGGGACGCAACGGCGGTGGCGTGCACAACGTCGGCTCGACGCTGAATATCATCGACAGCGTCTTCGACGGGAATAAAGCCGGCACAGCGTCGACGAGTGCCGGAGGCGGCGCCATCTACAATTACGGCGGCACCGTTAACGTCACCGGGTCGACGCTGAGCAACAACCGCGCTGTCTGGAACTGGGGCGATTCCGGAGCGATCTACAGTACGCATTGGTCCCATTTGATCGCCAAGGTGACCATCAGCAACAGTACGGTCAGCGGAAACTCCGCCCATTTCAACGGGGGCGTCTTCACGACGGGTGGTCCGGCTGGCAACATCCTCACGGTGGCCAGCAGCACGATCACCGCCAACAACCCCGGTGGCCTCGCCGGCTCGGCGGCAATGGGGCCTTATACGAGTTCGGTGGTCACGCTCAGGAACAGCATCATCGCGGGGAATGTTGGCTGGAACGTCGGCGGGCCTATCACGTCGAACACCTTCAGTATCACCGGAGGCGATCCGATACTCAGTCCGCTGGCAAATAATGGCGGCTTTGCACCTACGCACGCCCCGGCACTGGGAAGCCCCGCCATCGACGCCGGCGATCCGGCAGGTTGCACCGACGCCGACGGAAACGCACTTACCGTTGACCAGCGAGGCATCGCTCGCCCACAGGACGGGGACGGAAACGGGTCGTCGATCTGCGACATCGGGGCGGTCGAGTCCAATGACTGCAACGGCAACGGATTCCCGGATGCCTCCGACGTCGCCACCGGGGCCAGTCTTGACTGCAACGGGAACGGATTCCCGGATGAGTGCGACATCGGTAGCGGAAATTCTCAGGACACCGACGGAAACGGCGTCCCGGACGAGTGCGAGATTCCCGGTGATCTCGATGGCAACGGCCAGGTCGACCTGGCCGACCACAACGCCTTCCTGCAATGCCTCACCGGGGCAGGCAACGGCGTACTGACCGGATGCGAGGCGGCCGACCTGGACGCTAACGGCGACGTCGACCTCGTCGACATCGGCCTTTTTCAGACGTTGATCGGCGGTTGATCCTTCGTCGGGGCTGCGTTGACGGCGACAACAACCTCGCTTACGATAGATGGTCTTGGACGGAAACTCCGTGGCCGCCAAAGGGCTGTCGGAATGCGATCAGGGTCACAACGCGGCGAAGAATATGAAAGCCCAACGACGTCACGAACTCAAAGAGAACGACCTCTCCCACGCACTGGAGGTCGCACGAGACTACCTCGATAAACACGGCAAGACGCTCGTCATGTCCGTCGTCATCGTCGGCGCGGTTGCCGCAGCCGTCGGCCTGACCGTCCAGTCTCGATCCACGGCTAGGGAAGACCGCTGGCGACGACGTGCCGATTTGGCCTTCACCGACCCCCAGGTCGGACGTGAGTCGTTGGCAACCCTGTCGACTTTGATCCAAGACGCCCCCGACGATTTCGCGCTCGCCAGCCTCATCGAACAAGGCCACCAAGCACTCCGACTCTCGCTCGACGTGAACGTTCCTCCGGACCGCGAACTGACCGCCACTGCCAAAACGGCCTTTCACCAGCTTCTCGCGCGCTTTGGAGACAATCAGCTGGCTGTCGGAGCCGCCCATCTCGGCTTGGCCACCGTCGAGGAGAACGAGTTCGCACTCGACGGAGACCCGACGCACCGGACCGAAGTCGAGAAACATCTCGCCGCCGTCATCGATGCACCCTCGCTGGACGGAATGCCTTTCAAAGGCATCGCCATGAAACGACGCGATGAACTCGACGAAACCTTCAAGCGAATTACGTTTGCCGAGCCCCAGCCGGTCGAAGCGGACCCGGCCGTGGCAGAACCCGCGGACGCCGCCCCCGCCCCGCCGGCCGTCAACGACGCCCCCGCGAACAATGCGCCCGCGGACGACGCGGGCGGGACGGACTGATCCGCGCCGATTTCGCCTGGTTTTGAATGGGAACGTGGCGATTCACACGTCTTGCTCTGACAAGAGTGTCATCCTGTTGGCAGCTGTCGTCTGCTTCGCGTCCGGATGCCGCCTGACGACCTCCAAGGTGGGTTTTTGGGTGGTCGGGGCGCGCGCTGCGCATGACATTCCGGTGTCAGAGACCGTCGCATCGAGAACGTCCGATATTCAGCTTTCCGGTTCGCAGAACGAGGCGCTGAGCTTCCGGTTCGCGGTTCGGGCGGCGCAGGGTCCGGTGGATCGGCCGCGTTTTCAGGTGAGTCCATTCCAGCAGACACCGTCTGAGGGGGGAGCCGTTAAGATCCCGGTGCAGATCGGGCGGCTTCATCGGGTGGCGGTCGACGAGTTGCCGGGGTGGTATATCCGGACGACGCGGCCGGATCAGCGCGAGTTGGAACCGGTTGACGTCATCGTCCCGCTCCATGCCCCTCGAGGCGGTCTGCCGCAGCGGTTTGCGCCGGGCGCGGAGTACACGTTCTGGGCTGATCTGACCATACCGAAAGGGACGGCGGCTGGGGTCTACTCGTCTGCACTGAAGTTGTTCTCTGGGAAGGTCTCACTTGGGACGATTGATGTCGTGCTCACCGTCTGGCCGATGGTCTTGCCCGATGAAACCGACGTTCGGTTCCTCGCGGAGGTCGATCATCGGGCGTTGTTCGGGCAGCACGGGCGCGGCGTTGCCCGTACTCGTGACAATTGGATCGCCGGTCCGCGGGGCGAGGATCTCGAACGCCTGCTGGTCTCGACACTACGCACACTTCAACACCACGGATTGACGCCGGTACTGCCGGAGCTCGCGCCGCTGGTTCGCGTGGATGCGACGGGCGGGATGTCGGTCGATTGGTCCGCCTACGACGCGATCGCAGTACCGTTTCTCACTGGACAGGCGTACTTCAACCGAATACCGCAGCCTCTGTGGCCTCTACCGTCGTACGCGCTCTTCTCTACGGCAGACTACGGGAAACACCTCAGCGAGTATCTCACGCAATGCGTCAGCCACTTCGACGAGAAAGGCTGGGTGGATCGCAGTTATGTCGTCGCGCCGGGTGTCACTCCGTCCGACGCGGGCGACGTCCGGCGTTTTGCCGAGCTGGTCGAGGCGATTGACTCACGCGCCGACGTGGCGTCACGGGTCTGGCCTCAAGACATGACACCGTACGGTTGGGTGGATTATCCGGCCGCCGCGAATCTCGATTCGGTCGACATCTGGATGCCACCGGCTCAGTTCTACGACCCCGAGACGATGGCGGCTGCTCGGGCGGCGGGGCAGCGGACGTGGATGCGTTTGGACCGTCCACCGTTCAGCGGGAGTACGAGCTTGTTGGCGGCGCCCTCGGACCAGCGTGTTCTGGGATGGCAGGCGAAGCGAACCGACGCCGAGGTGGTCCACCTGGGATGCGTCAACCGCTGGCCTGCATCGGCCGGGGCTGCCGCACCGAGTGAGTGCGTGGGGCACGGTGAGCATCCGTTGCTCTATCCGGGCGGCGCGTTCGGTCTGGATGAGCCGGTCGCTTCGGTGAAGTTGAAGCAGCTTCGGCGCAGTCTTCAAGATGTGGCGTACATTTCTCTCTTGCAGGATCGAGGATTGGATCATGTTTGGCGGACGCTGGCGCGGTCGCTCGCTCCCTTTTGTGCCGGTGAGGCGTATCGAATGCATTTTGCGGACGGGCGTCCGATCGGCTGGGCGCGGGACGAAACGATGTTCGACCTTGCGCGTGACATCATGGCGGAAGAGCTTGCTTCCGCCAAAGCAGGAGATGCGACGTTCTCCCTGAGCCACACGCTCGAACGCACCGCGTCGTGGCGGCGTTTGATGCTGGGGACACGTCGTCTGACGGTGCGTCAGGACGGTGCGAGGATCCGCTTGCGCGGGACACCGGTGCAGCCGGAGGCGGAGATCGAGTGCAGCCTGACGGTGGATAATCGAACGCGCGCGCCGGTTTCCGGATCGATCGAGTTTTCGGACTTGCCTGCGGGATGGACAGCACAAACAGCCGCGCGTGCGTTTCCATCGGTCGGGCCTAATCGCACACGCCGTGTTTCGCTGACGGCCGACGTGCGTGCCCTGCCGTCGGGGGTGAACGGGATCATGGTGTTGCCGGCGGCGCTGGTGTCGGCGGCGGGCGAACGTCACCCGTTCCCGATTCGACTGGCGAGTCTCACGGCAGTGCCATATGATGGCACTCTAGCGATCGACGGTCATCTGGGCGACTGGCCTGCGGGTGCGGTGAATGTCGCGGCGGACTTTCAGTGGATCACGGGGGCGACGGCAGGCGCCGGGCCGCGGCGTGCGACGACGTGTTTCGTGATGCGGGACGGCGCGAGTCTTTATGTCGCGGTCAATTGCGAGTTCGACGGGAAGGCATCAGGGGCCATGTCGCGTCGCAATCGCGTGGCGTATGAGGATCTCGTGCCCGTTGGTGAGGAGTTCATCGAGTTGCTGCTGGATCCGCTGAACGCGGGGACGCGCAGTCCGGAGGATTTGTACCATATCGTGGTGAAGCCGTCGGGAGCGTATCTGGCGGAGAAGGGGATACGGTTCGATCCGCCGTGCGGGCGGTCGGCTCCTTGGCCTGTCGATCTGGAGGTGGCGACGGGGATTGAGGGCGATCGGTGGACGGCTGAGCTTCGCATTCCGCTAGCGTCCTTCGGCGACGCTTCCACGAAGCACGCGATCTGGGGGTTCAATGTTACGCGGGTCGACGCGGCGGAACGGTCGCTGAGTACGTGGTCGGGGGCTGCAGGGAATGCGTATGATCCGCTGTCGCTGGGGAATCTGTATTTGCCGTGAGGAAGCGACGGAGAGACGAAGCGACGGAGGAACGGAGTACAAAAAAGAAGCCGTCAGCCATCAGTCAAGAAACAAAGAAGAAGACCCCCCTGGATCCCCCCTTGGCAAGGGGGGAGCGCAGCGTCGTCAGCGATGATGGTGCGTCCGGGACGGACGCTACGATGCTGCGTCGTGATCAGCCATCGGGTGTCGGTCCGTCGGCTTCGGTGCCCGTAGCACGCGTACGACTTCGCTGGTTCGCGCAGGTTGAAACCTGCGGCTCGGGTGTGCCCGCTCCTTTACAGTCGCGGCTCGGATTAGGCGGTTCCTTTCCCAGCGCTGCTTCGTAGCAATGGGGCACGCGGCGGAGGGGCGGAGGAAGTACCCGCCGCGGCGGGCAGGCTCCGGGGTCTTTTGCCACGAAGGGGTGTCGGGGAGTTGTCAGCTATCAGCTACCAGCCAGAAGAAGACCCCCCTGGATCCCCCCTTGGCAAGGGGGAAGCGCAGCGTCGTCAGCGATGATGGTGCGTCCGGGACGGGCGCTACGATGCT
>JAJDDV010000111.1 GCA_029260135.1 Phycisphaerae bacterium
GTCTGCGCGAACACGATCAACTACAACGACACGGTCTTCTGCTGCAACCCCGCCGACGGCACGCTCACCGCGCTTGACGACGGTAACGAGTGCACCACCGGAACGTGCGACGTCATCACCGGAATCGTCACTCAGGACCCGGTTCCGGCGGATACGCCCTGCGGCGATCCGTCGGTCACAGCCTGTAATGGTGCCGACGCCTGCGACGGCGCAGGACTTTGTCAGACAAATGACTTACCGGCGGGAACCGCGTGCGGCGACCCGACCGCAACGGAGTGCGATGACCCCGACACATGCGACACGGCCGGCGACTGCCAGACCAACAACGTGCCGGCCGGTACGCCGTGCGGCGATCCGACGGTGACCGATTGCAGCGACGCGGACACCTGCGACGGCGCGGGGATTTGCCTGACCAATGACGCGTTGGACGGCACGGCGTGCGACGACGGGTTCTTCTGCAATGACGGCGAATCCTGCACCGCCGGCCTCTGCGGCGGTGGCGGCCCGCTCAACTGCGACGACGGTTTGGGGTGTACGGACGATCTGTGCAACGAGAGCGCTGCCAAGTGTGACAACACGCTGACATCGATGGCCTGCGTGATCGGCGGGATCTGCCGTACCGAGGGCGAGCTGAATCCGGCGAACGACTGCGAGGCGTGCCTGACGGGTGTGGCGACGGGCGCCTGGTCGTTCCGTACGGGTGGGAGCGTATGCGATGATGGCGAGGCTTGCACGGGAACGGGGCGTCCGGGGATCGGCGTGGACACGTGTGACGGCGCGGGTTTCTGCGCCGGCGTGGCGGATCCACAGTGCAACGACAATTGCCCGTTCGCGGTTCCGGTTTTCGAGGGAAGTAACATCAGTAACAACGACAACCGAGGTCCGGACGATGCGGAAGCGTCTTGCCAGATTGACAGTAATAACGATGTTTGGTTCCTCTACGGCGCCACCTGTGATGGTGATGTCTTCGTCAGCACCACGGGCAGTCAGTTTACGCCGTCTAACGACCCGGTGCTCAGTGTATGGAATCTGTGTCCGCTCGACGGGGGTGGCGAGATGGCGTGCGACGACGACAGTGGCCTTGATCTCCAGGCTGCGCTGACTTTTACGGCTGCGTCCGGAACATCTTACTACCTCCGCGTGGCGGGTTTCGAGGGCAATTCCGGTGATATCGTTCTGAATATCTCGACGGTAGACGGGTGTCTGATCGATGGGCAGTGCTACTTGTCGGGTGCGCTGAATCCGGCGAATGGGTGCACGGCGTGCATCCCTGCGGTGTCGACAAATACCTGGTCGCCGACGGCGGAGGGTAGTACGTGCGGTGATCCGGCCGACACCGAGTGCGACAGTCCCGACGCATGCAACGGCGCGGGCGTCTGTGAAACGAACCCTAAGCCGAACGGAACACCGTGTGTGGATGATGGAAACGATTGTTCGTTTGATGTCTGTGGTTCGGGGCTCTGCACGCATCCACCTCGCCCGGTCGCTACGGCGTGCGGTGATCCGACGGATACGGAATGTGACAATCCTGACTCCTGCGACGGCAATGGTGTATGCCTGTCCCACTATGAGCCGAGCGGACTGGCGTGCGGTGATGCATGGGACTCCCAGTGCGACCACCCGGACATTTGCGACGGCAGCGGCGCCTGCGATGCCAATCTGGAACTTGACGGGGCGACTTGTGACGACCTGGATATTTGCACGGGGGGTGACGCCTGCGCGGCGGGTCTCTGTGTCGGATCGCCGACGCCGGAAGCACCGACGGTCGACGGTGTGGGCCCGCGACATCTGTCTGTCATCGCGAACCCCGCAGGATCCGTTTCTCCCGTTGCGCTGGTCCTCAGTTCGCCGGACTGGCCTTGCCTGAGTCGGTATATCCTCCCGGATGGTCTTCTGGGTGATTCACCGATCTATCAGGTCCCCGACGTCTGGGGAACATTGGCGGTTCGGGGAGAAGACATCGTCCCGGGAAGCACCTACGTCGTGGAGGCAGAATGCGGTAGTTATGTGTCCCCCGCCGGTACCGGTACGACCTCACTGTGGGGGGATGTGGTAGGTGTTTTCTCCGGTGGAGCCTGGACAGCGCCGAACGGCATTGTCGACATCAATGATACACTGGCCATTCGAGACCGCTTTTCGGGTCTGGAGAGTGCCCCGCGTGTGGAGCAGGTCGATTTGGCACCGTGCGATCCGAATGGACTGATCAACATCATCGACATCGTCTACGTGATCGACGCATTCAGAGGGACTGCTTTCCCCTGTGCCGCGCCGTGCCCCTAGTGGCACGGTAGAAAAGGCGCTAGAATTCTCGTGACTACGTTTTCTTTGCGTTCACGCTGAAACTGCTTTTTTTATTGGCGCCAGGTGCGGCGTTCGGGTATACTGCGCCTTATCGGAGCCGGTCGGGGCTGGTTCCGCCTACTAGCTCTCATCGATCGTATTGGAGGAAAGCGGGATGAACACTTCGGGACGACATTTGGTCTTGGTCTGCGTACTAGCAGGCAGCTTCGTCTCCGCCGCTCGTGGTGCGGAGATTGCCTTGGTTCCGGTCTCGGCGACCGGAGCACATACCATCGCCGGCGATCTGATCACGCTCGACGGCGGCGGACAGTGGGTCGTGATGGATCTCATGATTTCCGGATGGGATCCGGACGGTGACGGGTTCCCGAAGCTGATCGCCTTCCAGGGGGTCATCGATTCGTCGGGTTACAGCAGCGGTGCGGCGGGAACGCTGGTTCCGGCGATCGCCGCGTGCGGTGGCGAGCCGGATCCCGACGCGTTCTGTCGCTCGACGCATGGCGGAATCTGCTCGTTTACGGGTGGGTCATGCGTCCAGGACGCCGAGTGTCCGTTTTCACCTGCTGAATTCTGCAAGGGCAGCGAGTGCGGCTACCCGACCGGCGTGGGCGGAGAATGCGAGCCGGGATTCATTTACGCGGGTCGTAGCGACTACATCTTCCTCACCGTCCAGGACTTGCCCGCGGTCGACCTGAGTTTGCTGGACTTCCGGTATGCCAGCGCGGCCCAGACGACGCCGGTGTCCGACCCCGGCATCGCCCAGTACGCAGGAACGCTGGTACTCGATGTTCCGGTGGGTGCGTCGGGGACGTTCACGATCGGCTTTGTACCGTCACCGGACACGATTCTTCAGGATGACAATAACCAGTTGATAACGCCACTTGTGACCACGGCGGCTCGGATCCGTATTCCGTGCCAGGTGGACGCCGACTGCAACGACAACAGCTTGTGCACGGATGATTCCTGCCGGGGCGCGACGGGCACGTGCCAGTTTACTCCGAACTATAACGTCGCGAATGACTGCTGCGATCCGGCGACTCGTACGCTAACGACGATTGATGACGGCAACGTCTGCACGGTTGACGTCTGCAACCCGGATGACGGAACGGTTTCGCACGATCCGGTCACGGTGGGAACCGCCTGTGGCTCACCGGGAAGTACCGAGTGTGACGATCCGGACTCCTGCGACGCGTTGGGCGTTTGTCAGGCAAATCCGAAACCCGTCACAACTCCCTGTGGCGACCCGACGGACACGGAATGCACGGATCCTGATTCGTGTGACGGTGCGGGCGCTTGCCTGCCGAACCACACGGTGGCGGGTGCCGCGTGTGGCGATCCGACAAACACGGATTGCGACAATCCCGACACATGCAGTGGTTCCGGATCGTGCCTGATCAATCAGGAACCCGACGGAACGGAATGTGATGACGGGCTGTTCTGCAATGTGGGAGAGACGTGTACGGCCGGCGCGTGCGGCGGGGGCGGTCCCCGTGACTGCGGAGACAGTATTCCATGCACGACGGATTCGTGCAACGATACCACGGACTTGTGCGAGAACGACCTGAATCCGGGGTTCTGTCTGATCGCGGGGGCGTGCATCGGCGACGGGCAGCCAAATCCGGCGAACCCCTGTGAGGCGTGCCTTACGGCGCTCTCGACCAGCGCGTGGTCTTCGAGGCCATTGGGAACGGCGTGCGGTGATGCGACGGAGACGGAGTGCAATCACGCCGACACGTGCAACGGTGCAGGGGTCTGTTTGACGAACCTGGAACCGTTGGGCTTTGCGTGCGGTGACGTGAGCAATACCGACTGCACGGACCCGGATACGTGCGACGGCGCCGGCGTCTGCGAGGACAATCACGCGGCGGTCCTGACACCCTGCGGCGACCCGGCCGACACGGATTGCGATAACCCGGACACCTGTGACGGTGGCGGTGTGTGCCTGGACAACCTCGAGCCGGACGGGACGGGATGCGACGACGGTCTCTTCTGCAACGTCGGCGAAACATGCACCGCCGGAGCGTGTGGTGGCGGAGGGCCGCGTAACTGCAGCGACGGCCTGGCCTGCACGACAGACAGTTGCGATGAAGCCGGTAATGTTTGCGTCAGCGATCTTGATCCTGGCTTCTGTTTGATCGCCGGGTCTTGTCGCAGCGACGGTCAGACCAATCCGGCCAATGACTGCGAAGAGTGCAATCCTCTGCTGCTGACGACAAACTGGTCGGCCCGAGCGCTGGGCACCCTATGCGGCGACGGCAGTGACACGGACTGCACGAATCCGGACACGTGCGACGGGGCCGGCACCTGTTCGGCGAATGACGAAGTCCTGGGGACCCCGTGCGGCGATCCGACGAATACGGACTGCACGGATCCGGACACGTGCGACGGCGGAGGCGTTTGCCTCGATAATCACGCGACGAACGGCACCGGATGTGACGATGGGTTGTTCTGCCTCGTGAACGAGTTCTGCACGGACGGCGCTTGTGGCAGCGGCGTGGGACGTGATTGCGGTGACGGGATTGGGTGCACGAACGATGCGTGCGATGAGGTCAACGACGTCTGCAACAACAACGCCAACGACGTCAAGTGTGACAACGGTGAGTGGTGCGACGGCGTCGAGATCTGCGACAGTCTGGCTGACTGCGTTACCCAACCGGGGTCGGTCCCGGTTCCGGATGACGGCGTCCCGTGTACCAACGACTTCTGCGATGAGGTCAATGACGTGATCGTCAACGATCCGATTCATGCGAACTGCAACAACGGACAGTTCTGTGACGGGGTCGAGATTTGCGATTCTGTGCAGAACTGCATCGTTCAACCCGGATCGACACCGAATCCGGATGACGGCGTCGGCTGCACGGACGATTCGTGCGACGAGGTGAATGACGTGATCGTCAACACGCCGAATGATGTACACTGCCCGGATGACGGGTTGTTCTGCAACGGCGACGAGTTCTGTCATGCGGTCAACGATTGCGATCATACCGGATCGCCCTGCGGTGGGCCGTGCGATGAGGTGAACGACAAGTGTCTTTGTGAAGCACCGATCGTCGAGGCGGTGGGTAGTCGCTATCTGCGAATCTCGATCCAGCCGCCTGGTTCGGGACCGCAGGCCATTGTGATCACGCCGGATTGCGCCGGTGGTGTTCCGCAGTATGTCTGCGGTCCGCCGACAGCGTTCGACATTGACGTGGACGGGCTCGACGACGAGAACGTCGCGGAACTTGCCGACCTGTGCGACACGGCGGCTTCGTTCCTGACGCCGGCGGAGTGGGGCGAACTCTACGTGTATGGCGAGGGCATCTCCGCGGGCAGCAGCCTCATCGTGCAGGGCGACTGCGGATCGCCCGGAACGCCGGGGTTCTCGGATTCGACCGTCGTGACCACGCCGATCTTCGGCGACACGGTGGGACTCTGGGACGGGACGCAATGGACCGCTCCCGACGGCGTCGTCGCGATTATCGACATCGTTGGCATCATGGATCGGTTCAGGGCTGATTCGAACGCTCCGTCGATCGATCGGGTCGACTTGCTCGGGACCGGACCCCAGGGAACGGATTGCACTCCGGAGCAGATCATCAACATCATTGATATTGTCGGTGGACTCGAAGGATTCCTGGGGACGCCGTACGGCGATCTCTGTCCGCTTGCGTGCCCTTAGTGCTCGGTAGCGGCAAGTGAAGAACCACGAACGGGCGTCGCCTCTGGAGCGACGCCCGTTCTCTTTGTGTCGCGGGTACCACCGGTTGAAAACCGGTGCCACACAGGAATTGCTATCCGCGGCCAGCTATCAGCGAGGACGCAGCCCGCTCGATTCTCGCAAGCGTTGGAGGCGGATCGGTGGCACAGTGGCTTCGACTCCCGGAAGCGTCATTCCCCCAGGTCAGCGTTTCGTTAGCGGCCTGGGCCACGCGGCAGAAGGACCTGGCCATCCGGCGCCGCACTGCTGACACAGGCTTGGCACCCGGTGCAGGAATCGGGCACCCTTGCTGGCGCCACACGGCATGCCCGCGCATTCGGCTTGGGCATGGCACCCGGCGGTATCCGCAAGCCAGGAGAGCGGTGCGGCAGATCCCGCGTGGCGAGACTACGAGTGTGATCGCTGAGCACACGGTCGAACCAGCCTCTGGGGCACCCAGGCGAGCGCCGTCATCGAGCGGCAGAACCGCTCCATCTCCGATCCTTGCTGCGGAAGCTGCATCGAAATGCACCTGCTCCAGCGGCTGGAACCGGTGCCATACCGCATGCCCGCGCCTTCGGCTTGGGCATGGCACCCGGCGTTTCGCTCAGGACCTGTGTCGAGAAAGGAGCTGTTCCGCCCGGCGCCGCACTGCTGACACAGGCTTGGCACCCGGTGCAGGAATCGGGCACCCTTGCTGGCGCCACGCGGCATGCCCGCGCCTTCGGCTTGGGCATGGCACCCGGCGCAAGAATGGCACCCGGCGCAAGAATGGCACCCGTGCCTACGGCGGGATTGCCCGGCGGCAGCGGTACGCGATTATCGAAAGTGCGCTAGGGGCGCAGCTTCGCTCGGAACGCACCTGGCTGGGTCAGAAGGTCGATGAGCCGCAGCGCGTCGCCGGGATCTCGCTCGCCGCTTCCGTCCAGATCCGCTCTATACGCGGGAAGGCGGGCGTCGGAATCATCGGTGACCAGGAGTGCACGAAAATCGTCGGTCGTCATGCGGCCATCCCCCGTCACGTCGCCCGGAAGGCTACCGATACGAACCCCCGTCGCGCTGGGAACGTGGGTTATCGTCGTCCAGACGCCGGGTTTGACCGGGCGATCGAGTTCGAGTGTCACGAGCCAGCCTGATGTTGAGATTCGCTTGATCCGCGGCGGTGCCTCCGTACCGTCGTTCAACGTGAAGTGCTCCGCATTGGCTTCATCGCTGTCGGCATTGCAGCGAAGGACCACCCTATCCCACCCGCCTGCTTGGCGACCACCGACCAATGACAAAGGTCGTGCGTTGATTGCCCCGTCGGGCGGATCGCTGTTGACGACCCTCAGAACGCGTTTCCCGACATTGATGACGAGTGGTTCAAAGTTGAGGCCCATGATGGGCAGGTTGACTGGATTCCGCAGGCTACTGGCCCATTCCTCTTCGCGAAAACGGATCGTGAACGGACCGCTGGCGTCTTCCGAGACCTTCATTTTCACCGAACCGCAGTAGTATTTCGCTCCGTCCTGCTTCGCTATTCGGCACTCATCTGCATCGACAAGGGCTCCCATCCACCGGTAGTCGGGCGAGACGGTATCGGTGATTCCGAAGTTCTGGCGCCCACCGAAGATGTATCGTTGATCCGTCGTGTCGATGAAGCAGTTGGGCTTGTTGTCCTTCCTCTGACGGGTCGTCTCATCGTAGGCGACGGGTTGAATCGTCCCCTGGAAGCCGCTGCTGAACCCCTGGCGATCCAACGTCGCCTGATAGGCGCGAATCAACTCGCCCCCTTTGGACCAGTCGCGCAGGAAAATCTCAACGACGACTTCGTCACCCGGCGACACCGTGACCTCACTGGAAGGTCCGCTCTGCAACTTAACGCCGTTGACCGAGGAGGCCTCGAACGAGAAGGTCGGATCTTGCGCAGCGGCCGGCGCCGCAAGAAGACTCATGAGGCCGAGTACGCCTCCCAGGCATCGAAGCGAGTGGATCATGGTTTCTCCCTCTTCATTTTATGGTGTTCGCCCATCCACCGCGCCCGCCCCGTCGACGAGCGCCTACGGGCAGGGCTCGGCGTACTCCGTCGATGCCACAAAGTCGGCCCCGCGGAACGCATTCAGATAGCCCAGAAGATCGAGCACGCTGATCACGCGATCGGGAAGGCCGTCGATGCCTTCGGGGCCGGCTCCTACCAGGTCGACCCGGTACATCGGCGGGCCGGTGGGTTGACCACGGAACCGGTCGAGAATCTCCAAAGCGTCGAAAATGCTCACGGTTCCGTCGGGTGGTGCCCACGCACCATTTTCAAACGGACCACCTACGTCACCCCATCGCGACGTGATGGCACGGACGGCGATAGACAGCCGGGGAGCACCCGGCCACCACCGTCGAGTTGAAGGTTATAGGCGCCATCCGGTACCACATCAACCCCCGTCAAGTGGACCCGGGTGCATGACGATTAGGCGGCCTTTGAGTAGGGTGCGCGGGTGCTCCAGTAGCGATTCCAAGGGTCGGCTTGCGAGAGCCGTAGGGCTCGGAGGGCGAGGATGGCCTCCACACCGGTCTCCAGCCAGAACTGCTCGGTGCCTTTGACCCGTTTGTTGAACTGTTTGACGCCCGCCTCGGTCATGCCCGACCCGATCGGCCAACCCTTCTTACGGTACTCCGGATAGTTCATGTGGTGCTTATGCCGAATGAAGTACCCTAGTGCATCGCCACGCCCAAATGTTCGGGTATCGGCGTTTCCGTTTGATCCGGGCATTGGCCGTCGTAAACCGCCAGTTCACGCTGGCTTGGTCGGCGTTACGTTGAGCCTCCCAAGCAGCGACCTCTCGGGTGAGCGTGGGTTTGTCCGGAACCCGTCGCCCCAGGGCTGCCGACGGTCCCTCCTCCTCCCAACGACGTCGCACGTTCTCGATCATGCGAACGCCAACGTCCACTGCCTCGGCGATCCGCTGACCCGTCCAACCAGGCCCGCTTTCAAGAGAACCCGCGACCGCGTGATCTTGCGCGCCGCCGCTTTCCCCGAACACGCCACCTTGCTGAGCCTCTGACGCTCATCCGCGCTCAAGCGGATGATGTACTTCTTGTACCGAATAGCCATGACGATCCTCCATGATCTGATGACTCGACATCC
>JAJDDV010000112.1 GCA_029260135.1 Phycisphaerae bacterium
GTCCCTCCGTCCCTTGTTGCCCCGCCCTCCGTCCCTCCGTCGCGTCGTCTCTACGTCGCTTCCCCCACCGCGGGTGCCCCATTCTCGCGCAGCGAGGGTGGGGGACGGACGAACGGCTGGCCGCTAACTTCGCGTGCCACCGGCTGCCCGTCCGACCACTACCGATCCCTCCCCCCCGGAGTTTGCCCGCCGTGGCGGGTCGCATACTCTCTCCTCCGCCCGACCCTGTTGTCTTGTCCTCTGCCCCTCTGTCCCTTCGTTCCTCCGTCCCTTGTTGCCCCGCCCTCCGTCCCTCCGTCGCTTCGTCTCTACGTCGCTTCCCCCAACGCCCACCCCTCCTTCGCACGACCTACCTCACGATTCAGACGCACGACTTCCCCAAGAAACGCCCGAGCCCGGCAAGGCCGCGTACCCCTCGCCAGCCCACACTCCCACAGTCCGACATAACTTTCCGCCGTCCGCTCCCATGTCAGCGTCCGCGCATGCGCGAATGCCCGATCAACCAGCGCCCGACGTTGCTCCGGGTGATCCATGAAATGTATCACCCGCTCAGCCAGATCCGCACCCGTCCCCGCCGCCACAAGGTACGAACTGAACGGCTCCGTACCGACGTAATCTTCCTTGAGCGGATCCGTAAACGCAGCCAGCACCAATCGCCGCCGCGCCATCGCCTCCTGCATAGCCATACGCCCATCGATAAACGCAAAACAGCCATCCGTGATCCGGTTTTGCGCATTGGCCACCCGCCCGTGAAAGGTCACTGCAAGACCTTCACGCTCGGCCCTTTCCGCAAGTTCAACGGCGAGCGATCCGTCGCCATACGCATCCAGCCGAAACACCCGACCTCGCGCCTTCGTCAAAATGCGCACAGCCTCGAGGTACATCCTAATCCCACTATCCGGCTCCAGCCTCCCGACATAGACCGCGCGATCCGGACCCGGCTCCGGAACCGGCGTCAACGTGTCCGCCGCAGGCCACAACCCCTGATCCGGGCAGATGTCCGGCTTCACGCCGAGCCACTTCTCGATGAACGCGCCGTCGTGAACCACCCCCGACGCCAACCTCAGCGATCGAACCGCACGCCGCTTCTCCCACTCCGGAACCGGATGGATATAAGACATACCATGCCGCGTCAGAAACACTTTCCGCCGATCAACCAGCGGCCCCACCATGCGCCAGAAGTACTCCAGCATGTGCGTGTTGCTGACATGAACCACATCCGCGCGGCGGAAGAGCCCGATGTTCCGCACGATCCACAAGCGACACCGAAGGGCAGACCGCAACGCCGGAAAACGGTAAATCGAAACGCCCTCGTGCGAATCTCTCTCGGGCAGATCCTCGCGTGAAGCGCTCGTGACGACATCGACGGTATGGCCCATCGAAATCAGCGCGCGCGCAAGCCGCTGCATGTAGATCTCGACACCACCAACCACAGGCCAGTATCGATGAACGAAAAACGCGATTCTCATCACGCCTCAACTTCCGTCTTGGTGACGGCGAAGACATTCTCGACGACCGGACCCGGACTCATGACATACCGCGAATCCGATCGAAGCAGATGATCAACATACCGCGCGACGCCTTTCATGTCGTAGTCGTGAAACACGATCAACCCACCCTCGGCAACATGAGGCGACCACACTTCGAAGTCGCGGCGGACCCCTTCATACGAGTGATCGGCGTCGATCAGCAGGAACCGAATCGGCTCTAGATCGTAAGACGCGCCCACCGCGTCGGTGAATCCCACAAGAGGCTCGACCTGATCCTCCACGCCCGCGCGACGGATCTGCGCCTCGAAGGCACTCAGCGTGCGCCCGCCATATCGCGACGCCGACGGGTACACCGAATCCCCTTCCATCGTCCCCTCGAACGTGTCCACCGCGTACACCTTCCCGCGCCCCCGAACCCGGCACGCCGTTGCCAGGTAACTCGTCGTCAACCCGACCCACGCCCCAAGTTCCACCGTCGCACCGTCAACAGGCCAGCTCACCGCAAGACGATACAACGTCAACAACTGCTCAGGAGGCATCATCCCGTCGCCCGACGACCAGTGAATCCGAGGCCAAAGCTCCATCAACCCCTGAACAGCCTCATGCTCGAGCGCCAGCGCATCCAGCGGCATGTGAAACGAGCGGCGCAGCCCGATGCGGCGCAACCCCAGACTCGCCATGCCCATCGCCTGATGACCAAGCCGCGTCCGGCAGCATTCGTAATAACATCGCCCGGCAAGTCCCATCAGTCTATGACTCGCTCTGTCGCCGCCGACCCAACAGAAGAAGTGACGCACCCATGACACTGTCAAACCGCGAAGCCCGATCGCGACACCCAACCTCTCGCCCCAGCAGACCCTTCATCCAGTGCGATCCCACTGAATCCCAAAACCCGAACCCCTCTGCCTCAACCCCCTCGAAACCAACGTCCCGCGCCCGACGAACCAGCTCGCGACGCGAGTAGGGAATCTCCATCCCGTAAGGCCACCAGCCTCGAAGCTCGAGGTAAGACTTCCACACCCGATACGGAAAACACCACGCGTTCGGCACGCTGACCATCGCCAGTCCGCCAGGCCGCAGCACATTGTGATGCGCCTCCAGCACGCGGCTGCGGTCGGCGCCCTTGAAGTGCTCGATCACCCCTGATGACAGCACGATGTCATACGTGGCGCGCCAATCCGCCATCGGACCCATCAAATCACCTTTCTCGTACCGCGCGGATAGCCCAAGCCGCTCAAATCGACGTTCAGCCTGCGCCAGGGCAGCTTCACTGACGTCAAACAGCGTCACGTCAACGCCGCACTCAGCCAGTAAGACCGATAAATCCCCACGTCCCGAGCCCAGCTCGATGCTCCTCAGCCCGACGGGGGCGCCATCCGCGCCACGTGTGCCAAACGCTGACATCAATTGCCGACCCATCATCTCCCACCGCTTCGATTTACGTTCTCGATCAAGGAGAGCGTCGTCTTTGGCCGTCGAGGGTGGCGTTTGCCAGAGACGGTCCCAGACGGTCGGCGCGGACGTTGGGTCAGTGGGGGGGCGGGTCGGTCGTACAAGAGTGTCAGTCAATGGCACTAGCCTTCCGGATCCCGGCGACGTCGGCGCGGTCGCCCTGCGCATTGGGCTTATCGGACGGCCGTGGGGGCGTCTTGAGGTAGGGGGCGACGGAATCTCATTCGTTGGAGCAAGGCGCGGACGGCGGCGTTGGCGGCGTGGGCCAGGGCGTCGGCGCGGTGGTCATAGCGGAAGGCGGCGGCGAAGCTGAGGGCGGCGTCGCCATGCCGGCCAACGCGGGAGGCGTCGTACGCGAGCTGGCGGCGGTTGCGTGCCAGTTGGGTGTGGACGGAGCGACGCTGAGCGCGGGTGAGGTCGCCGAAGGACCGGTCGATGGTTTCGAGAAGACGGCCATACCGAACGCTGTTACGGTGCGGGTCGGTGCGCGCCAGACTGCCGTCGGTGTAATGGTGCAGACTGAGGGGTTCGTCGACGAATCCGGCGGCGCAGGCGCGGGCGACAGTTAAGTAGAAGAGCCACTCCTCGGCGTAGGCATGGGCGGCGGGAAACCGTAGCGTGTCGCCGAGCACATCGCGCCGGACCATTCCTACGATTGTCGCAATGAAGTAGCCGCGAATCAGTACGTCAAACAAGCTGCCGCGACAGGCGAACAGACCCGGCGCGACAGCGTCGGTGGGGACTTCTCTCGCAATTCGGCTGTGGGTGTCGAACGCGCTGTGGTGCCGTAGGCCGTCGAGCTCGACGTAGGCGTAGTCACTGTAAACGAAACCGAGTTGGGTTCGCGCATTGAAGAGCGCGAGTTGCCGCTCGAGCTTGCCCGGAAGGAACTCGTCATCGGAATCGAGAAACGCGACGTACCGGCCGCGGGCTGCATTGATACCGCGGTTACGTGATGCGCTTGCGCCGCGGTTCGGCTGTTGGAGGTAGAGCAGTCGATCACCCAGCCGCCGGGCATAATCGCTGACGAGGTCGGGCGTGCCATCAGTGGAGCCGTCATCAACGACAATGATCTCCCAGTCGTCGACGGTCTGCGCGATGATGGACTCTAGTGCGCGCGGTAAGTACTGCTCCCGGTTGAACGTCGGAAGGACGATGGATATCAGCGGAGTGGCCATCAACCGGTGGCTCCGACCGGTTCTTCGCAAGCCGCCGTGGGCTGCGCGCCCGCCGAAGTATCGAGCAGTTGGGCGAGCCGCTGCGTGAGTGCGACGCGGCTGAAGGGAGCCGCGCTGGACTCGGCGCAACCGGTCATCGGCGTATTGTCTTTCCAGGCGCCGTACATCTTGTGCAACGCTCCGGTGACGGCCTGTGCACTCGGTTCGATCGACAGTCCGGCGTCGCAGCTTTGTACGACGCGCTGACTCTCGCCGCTCGGCGGTCCGGTCATCAGTATGGGCCGCTGCGCGGCGAGGTATTCAAAGAGCTTTCCCGGGATGACGGAATCGGCGCCGGGCTGGTCGGACACGAGCAGCAGCAGGGCATCGGCCGATCGCATTTCGCGGACGGCCTGGACATGTGATTCGTATCCGGTGAAGGCGTACCAGACGCCCGTTCTCTTGAGCCTCTCGAGCGTTTTGGCGTCGGCGTGGCCTACGATGCGCAAGTGGAAGGTGCTGCGTTGGTCGCCGAGGTCGCTCACGAATCGCGCCAGGCCTTCGAACCAACTGGCGTTGGCGCGGTGCTGGTCGAGTCGACCGACGTGACTGAGAACGAACCCATCGTGCTGCGCGGGGCGGGGCGCGGTGTGGTCGGCGAAGTCGGCCGGGTCGAACCCGTTGGTGATGGTGACGAACTTCTCTTCTTGTCGGGGGAGATGTTCGGCGAGGATGGCGGTCTGGCGCGACGTGACACCGATCACGACATCGGCGGTTTCAAGAATCGCTTTTTGGAGGCGGGCGTCTTTTTGCCGGTCCTTGGCCTGTCGCTTGCCGTAGCGAAAGTCGTCGGTCCACAGATCACGGAAGTCGGCGATCCAGGGAAGACCCGTCTCCTTCTTGAGCGAGAGCGCGAGTAGGTGGTTGGAGGCCGGGCTGTAGGTGGAGTAGATGGCGTCGATGCTCTCTTCTTGAATCAAGCGGGTAAGGGGGCGCTCGCCCGCGCGGGCCCACGCTGCACAGTCGTCGGGCCAGGAGTTTTTGGCCATGCGCGCTTCGAGGCGCCAGTCGATGGCGGCGGCGATTCGTTTGAACCAGCCGTCTTTGCCGGTGCTTTTCTTGATGAGCCTCTGCATTCGACGCGTCTTGCGGCCACGGTTCCATCGATGGATGGTGACGTCGCGCGGCAGGTCGTCGAGCAGAGTGGTGTCTTCGGGAAGACCGTCGAGTCGGTCCATAGTCCAGACCGTGGGGAGCCAGCCGAAGTCCGGGAGGTATTTGGCGAACTTGGCGGGTCGCTGCACGCCGGACCCGCCGGTGGGCGGAAAGGCGGCGGCGATCATGAGCAGCCGTCGCTTGGCGACGGGTTGTGGCTGATTCGTTCCAGCGTTCGTGGCCACGACGTTTTGTCCCCCTGGACCGACGGCGTTCGAGCGCAAGACTTGCGCACCAGGCATACGCATCCCGTGCAGGGTTATCGGTTGTTCGGAGGGACGGCTTGCGATACGGCGCCAAACTGACCGCCGATCACTGACAGCTGCCCGCCCCCGATCGCTCCAGACTCTCCCGAAACCGATCACCGGCAACGTTATCTAGACAGAAGCCCATCACCATGACCGTCTCACGCTGCAATCAATGCGCAGGCGTCCCAAACGCACGCAGAACCACCGGACCCCCGCGCGTCAGGGCAAGACCCGGTTATCCCGCAGCGGCCTCAGTGTGGCCCGCTCGTCAATCCCGCTCTTCGAAAAGTGCCAACCCGATGACACCTCGACGAAAAAACGTTTGTTCCAAACGAACCCAATGACGCCCGATAATATCGGCCACCTTCGTCCGCATGTCCCTGTGCCCCTGCGCCCCCTGGCAATGGGAGAGGCGCGGCGAGTCCACCGGTTGAGAACCGGTGCCACATCAGAATGCAGGTCGGGAAGCGTGAGTTGGCTGAGGCGTCAGGTGGTGGCGCGTTGGCTGAGGTGTCAGGTGGTGGCGAGTTGGCTGAGGCGTTCCTGGAGGTTCTGGGAGATTGTCGCGTAGATGTCCGGGGGGATGACGTCGATGCGCAGCGCCTGGGCGAGTTCCTCGATGTCGCTCTCGATGGTCGGGAGCAGGCGCAGGAACAAGGCCGTGTCGGCTTGGACGAAGGCCATGGCCTCGGCGCACGGGGTGGCGATGTCGCTGTCGTCGGGGAGTTCGCAGAGTACTTTGCTGAGCCGGTCGGCCGTGTTGAGGAATCGGGCGATGGTGGCGTGGCTTCCATCGCCGGGCGTCGGCGACTGGTGGAGGTTGACGGCTTTGGTGACTTCCTCGGGAAGCGACCAGTGGGCCAGGACCATGGCAGACACCTCCGAGTGGGTCAGCTCGACGGCTTCCTGTTCTTCGGTCGGTTCGACGGGGGTGGCGTTCGGCGCGAAGCGGGCGGCGATGGGACCGTACTCTTTGGGGAACGACTCGGCGAGGATCGGTATGCCGATGTCGGCGAGGAGTCCCGAGATGAAGACCTCATCGCGGAGCCGCGGCGAGAGGTTGTCGGCCAGTCGTGAGGCGATGACGGACGTTGCGAGGGAGCGTCGCCAGAAGTAGGCCATGTCGAGGCCGGTGACCTTCTTGCTCGAGATGGCGTCAACGAGGTACCGTCCCAGGAGGATGGAGCGTGTGCGTTTGGGGCCCAGGAGGGTGAGGGCCTGGTGCAGCGCGACGACCTTGTGGCGTACGCCGAAGAGGGCGGAGTTTGCGAGGCGGAGGACTTCACTGACGGTACCGGGGTCGGCGGATAGGACCTTAACGAGGTCGTTGTAGGCGAAGTTGGGGTCCTGCATGATTTCGAGAAAGCGGACCACGACCTGCGGCATGGATGGGACGGCGGCGGATTTTTTCAGCGTCTCGAGTACCGATGCCTTCATGAGGAAGGGTCTCCTGAACAGGCTCGGGCGCGGGGCGCCCACTCATCCGACCCGCAGTGGTTTCTGGCCACCGCCTTCAAGATTGTGCCGGCTGGTCGCTTCTGCAGGAACATCGGCGAAACTACCGGTCTTACTTAGGACGGTACCGGCGATCGGGCGTGGTTGAAGCGATCGCGGGCGCAGGTTGGTCGAGGTCCGATAGTCTGCCCGGATTCGGTTGACGTCGTCGGAGTCGGGCGTTAGAAGGGCGGCGTGGGTAAGGGAGTCCCTCCAGGTCTGAATCGAGAGTACAACCAGCCATGAGCAGTCTTGAATCCCCGTCATCGAGCGAGAAGAACGGTGCGGAGAAGGGTCCGACGACCTCGCCGTTTCCGGCATCCCGCAAAGTTTTCGTTCCGGGCACGATTTACGCGGACGTTCACGTTCCGATGCGGGAGATCGCTTTGACCTCGTCCAGCGATTCTGCGGGTGGAAACGGATCGTCTGAAGGCGCGACGTGTGTGACGGTTTACGACACTTCGGGGCCCTATACCGATCCGAACGCGGCGATCGATCTGCGGCGCGGATTGGAACCGGTTCGATTGGGTTGGATTGGGGCGCGGGGCGACGTGTGTGAGTCCGATGTGCCAGCGGACAAGTCGGGCGAGACCGGGCGCGGGGATGTCGCCACGGAGGGCGATGTCGAGCGGTTTCCGTTGGCGTCGCGACGTGCGGCGTTGCGTGCGAGGGCGGGGAAGAACGTTACGCAGATGCACTACGCGCGGCAGGGGATCATCACGCCGGAGATGGAGTACGTCGCGATCCGTGAGAACCAGCGTCGCGAGGCGCTCGGCGGGGGTGACGGTCGAGCGCACCCGGGGGAGGACTTCGGGGCTGAGATTCCCCAGCGGGTGACGCCGGAGTTCGTTCGCGACGAGATTGCGCGTGGGCGGGCGATCATCCCGGCGAATGTCAATCATCCTGAGTGCGAGCCGATGATCATCGGGCGGAACTTCCTGGTGAAGATCAACGCGAACATCGGGAACTCGGCGCTGGGTTCGTCGGTGGAGGAAGAAGTCGACAAGATGGTGTGGGCGATCCGGTGGGGGAGTGACACGGTGATGGACCTTTCCACCGGCGACAAGATCCACGAGACGCGTGAGTGGGTGTTGCGTAACGCACCGGTTCCGATCGGGACGGTTCCGATCTATCA
>JAJDDV010000113.1 GCA_029260135.1 Phycisphaerae bacterium
TTCTCCCGTCAGCGAGATCGCCAACGTCAGAGCGAGCAACAAGAGCGCGATAGCCCAAACCGACCATCTCATCGACCGGTAGGTTGCGGCCGCGATCCACGAGAGTAGCTGAACCGCCATCACGATCAGCATCGCATTGGAAGTGACGTGGTGGAGACCGCGAATGAACCAGCCGCCTGGAACTTGCGTCTGCAGATACCAGACGCTTCCCCACGCGTTTGTCGTGGACGGCGCGTACACCGTCATCAACAAAACCCCCGTCAACCCCTGCACCATCAGAAGATAGACGAAGACGACGACCAGCGCACCGGTGCGCCATACCCTCCCGGCGCCGGTCCCGAGGCTTTCAGGATCAACCCGTCGCTTCAACACCTCATTGTCTTGGAGATCTTGCGGGGGCATCGTCCTAGACTACGCCATCGGTTTGCGATTCGGTTTGCCGGTCTGGAATCTCTCGAACTCCACCTCGACCCAGCGACGACCCTCGTCGTCGGGTTCGCTGACGCGACAGGCCAGTTCGTCCATCCCGCGCGGGGCGGGGCCGGACTGTACACGGCCGTCCAGATCGAACGCCGCGTTGTGGCAGGGACAGCGAAACGCCCGACGATCCTGCGAATAGGCGATCCCGCACCCGAGATGTGGGCAGATGCTCTGCCAACATCGAACGCGAGGTGGATCGTCCACCCCGACGCGCAGGAGCCAGACCTGACCGATCGGACCCGGGGGATGGTGCGTGTAGGCGTCCCATCGATCCGCCAACACGTCGACGCGAACCGGTCGCTCCTTGGCAATCCCCGCGAGGGGGGCCACGCGGAGGAACGACGGCGCGCGGCGTTTCGGCTTGAGCGGCGCCAACAACATCCGGAGACCGGCCGCCGCCAGGGGTAAACCGATGGCGGCGTGAACGAAAGCGATGGAGGCCGTGACGAAGGACCGCCGCTGCAGCAAAGTCTGTCTCCCGCGAACCAAACGAGCGCCCCAGCGATCGGACTCGACCGCACAACCTATTCGGCAACGATCTACCGGCGAATGGTCGCGGCGGGGCGCCGGAGCTTCACCTTCATATCCCGGCGCGTGTTCTTGCTGCGCTCGAGGACCTTGATCGCTTTCTTGATGTCCGGCACCTTGATGATGGCGGTTGTTTTTCCGCCCTTGGCGCCCGTTGTGCAATACATGTATCCAATATTGATGTGGGCCTCCGAGAGGCGATCGCAGAGGTCCGCCGCTGCGCCGGGGCGGTTGCCCAGCGTCACCGACAACACGTCGGCCTCGGTCACCGGCACATTGAGCCCCTTGAAGATCGGCCTCGCCTGCTTCGCGTCCGCGACGATCAGTCGCAGGACCCCGTGTTCCATCGAGTCCATCATGGCGATTCCAAGGACGTTGATCTTGGCCTTCGCGAGGTCCCGAAAGATCTGCGACAACATGCCGGGCTTGTTCACCAGGAAGATCGAAAACTGAACCAGTTTCTCCATACGTCAGTCTCACATTGGGGGGTACACATTTCGGCCGCTCATCGTGAGTGGTCCACGCCGAGTCATGATCGCATCGTACACCGCGCAGCGCGCGACCACTATACTACGGAGTCGCCGCCGGCTGAACACCCAAGATCAAGCGGTTCAGCCGTATTTCGTGAACGCTCGCGACAAGGCAATCGCACGAAGAAGATTCTGTGGCACTTGAATATGTGCTGTTCCAGTGTTGTCTGCCTTGCTTGAGCCGGGGAGGCGTTGGGCGGTACCTCCCGGCGGCGGCATCGAACGGGCCGTTTCTTCGACGACCGTCTTCCCCTCGATTCCGTTCCACTGGCATCGGAAGAGGCCACGGGCGATCTGCGATGGTCACGGCTTGACCCGGTCCTTGTCGGTCCGGACGGGCAACCTGGGCTGATTGACGTCGCGGCGGCGAGTCGCGAACCTACTTGGCAATGTCGCTCACACAATTCACTCGAAGCGTACGCAGCCTGAACCGGCTTCGGCAGATCGCTCAGGTTCTTACACGCCATGGCTTCGGTCACATCGTGACGCAAATCGATCTGACACGGTTCGTTCCGGTCTGGATGCTTCGCAAGAAAGTGGCGCCAGGACCGCTGGACGAGACGGTGTCGCCGGTGGGGCAGCGCCTGGTACAGGTCTGCGCGGAACTCGGTCCGACGTTCATCAAATTGGGGCAGATGCTCAGTACCCGTCCCGACGTGGTCCCGGCGGATGTACTGGAAGAGCTGCGGTCGTTGCAGGACGATGTGCCACCCTTCGACACCTCGGTCGCGATGGAGATGATCGCCCAGGAGTTGGGCCGACCGGCGGACCAGTGCTTTGAGTGGATCGATGACGCGCCGATCGCCAGCGCGTCGATCGGCCAGGTCT
Source organism: Phycisphaerae bacterium (assembly GCA_029260135.1). Classification (GTDB taxonomy): domain Bacteria; phylum Planctomycetota; class Phycisphaerae; order UBA1845; family UBA1845; genus OFTM174. The sequence goes on from JAJDDV010000113.1 coordinate 2,367, forward strand.
ATCGAGCCAGGTCGGGCGACGGCGCGTCGCTCATGGTGAAGGTTCAGCGGCCCGGCATCGACCGCGTCATCGAGCTGGACATGCAGTTGCTGCGCTGGTTGGCGGAGTCGCTCGAGAGTTTCGTACCGGAGCTTCGAATCTACCGCCCCGTGATGATCGTGGATGAACTCGATCAGATGCTGGTCCGTGAGTTGGATTATGTCAACGAAGCCTCGACGACCACCAGGTTTGCCGAGGCATTCTCCGACGATCCGGGGATTCGCATCCCGCGGGTCATTTGGGATCACTCGGGCTCGCGCGTGCTGACGCTCGAGGCACTGGAGGGCACGAAACTCGATACGCTGCTGAGCCCTTCGGGTCAAGACGATGCCGTCGTCGATCGGCGTCTGATTGCACGTCGCCTGGCCGACGGGTATCTCAAGCAGATCTTCGAGCTCGGCGTATTCCATGCCGACCCCCACCCGGGGAATATCCTCGTGGCGGCGCCGGCTACGGTCGGGCTGCTCGATTTCGGGCAGGTGGGCGTCATTACCGACGAATTCATGACCGAACTGACGCTCTTCCTCTTCGCTTGTGTGAACAACGAAATGGGAATGGTCGTCGAGACGTTCGCCGAGGCCGGGGCATTGGGGCGCGACACCGATCGCCGGCTTCTACAGCGCTCGTTGCAGGTGCTGTACGACAAGTATCGAAATCTTCCGGCCAAGCGGATCGACCTGACGACCCTGTTCAATGAGTGCTCCGAAGTGATGCGGCGCCACGACGTGGTCCTCCCGCGGGATCTGTCCATGTTGATCAAAGCGCTCGGGACCGTTGGAAGCGTCGCGTCCGGGCTCGACCCGGATCTGCGGATGCTCGACCTGCTTCGTCCGCGGATCAAGAAGGTCATCGCTGAGCGGTTCTCTCCGGGGCAGATGGGGCGCGCCGCGGCGATGTTGGGGTGGGATCTCGTCAGCATACTGCGCCGCGCGCCGCGCCAACTTCGCGAAGGGCTGCGCCGCCTATCGAGCCGAGGCTGGGAGTTGCACGTCCGCCACGAAAACATCGACCGCGTGATTCGCGAGCTGGATCGGTCGAGCAATCGCCTGGCGTTCTCGATCGTGATTGCCGGGATCATCGTCGGAAGCTCGGTGGTCTTCAGCGCAGGATCGGACGTCATGATCCTGGGCTTCGAGGTGCGCTCGTTCGGCATCGTCGGTTACTTGATCGCGGGCGTGCTGGGCCTGGCGCTGAGCTGGGCGATCTTCCGCAGCGGGCGGTTGCACTAGTGCTTCGTTACACCTCAGATGATGGATGCCATCCGGTGGAGGCTGCCGAAGCCCGACGAGGTCCGGGCACCGCCATGCCGTCACCACGATCACAGGGCGGCGCTTCGCTAGCCACCCGATGGCCATCGGCAGGTCAACCCTCCGCTGCCGCGGAGGAACGACGCTGCCCTAAGCGTTAGGGCTCGTGGGCGCGTTGCTGCAGGGCTCGATCGCGTGCTCGTCGCGCGACATCGAGGCCGGGGTCCAGCGCAAGTGCTCGATCGAAACTCTCAATGGCTTCGCCGAGTTTGGCCTGGCGCTCGAGTACGAGTCCGAGCGAATAATGGGCCTTTGCGTAGCCCGGCCAGGCGATGACGGCGTCACGGAAGGAGGTTTCCGCCCCGTCGAAGTCGCCGTCGCGTGCGCGTGCCGTGGCCAGGGCGTAGTGCGCGTTGGCGATCAACCTGGGCTTGGTTCGCCTCGGGTCGGTTTTCGTCGCCGTCCGAAACCACTGAATCGCCTCCGTCGCACGTCCAAGCCTCTGCAGGGCGTATCCCAGGTTGACATGAGCGAGCGTGTGGTCGGGGTCGAGGCGGACCACTTCACGGTAGTGCCCAACAGCGTCCATCAGGTCGCCGCTTTCGGACAGCGCGTTGCCGAGGTTGGCATGGGCCGAGCTGAAGTCGGGCTCCAACTGAACGGCCTTGCGGTATTCGACGATGGCGTCGGTCTTTTGGCCCGCGGCCATCAGTTGCGTTCCGAGATTTTCGAACGCCCGTGCGTTCAAGGGACGCTTCTCGGTCACGTCCCGCCACATTCCGATAGGATCCGCATAGGTCCGATTGCGCTGCACGGTTCCCGTCGCGAGAACGACGATGGCGACAACGACCACGCCCGTCATCATCGCTTTCGGATGGGCTGGAAAGGCTGACCGTCGATTCGCCAGCGATCGCATCAACGCGTATCCGCCGAGGACCATGGTTGTCACGACGGCTGCGAGCGGGAGATACAGACGGTGCTCAAAGAGCATGTCTTTGATGGGAATGAGGCTCGAGGTCGGCGCGAGGATCACGAAGAACGAGGCTGCGAGAAACCCCAGGGGCGATCGATTCCTGATACTCCACGCGGCCCACAGCAGGAGCGCCGCGATCGCGACGGCGGGTGTCACAATTTCGGAGAACCGTTGCGCTTGCGCCCAGTTGTAGTCCAGACACAACGGGTAAGGCCACACCGCAAGTTTCAGGTAGACGAGCAGGACGCCGCTTTGGGTCAGCAGGTATTGCCATGGCGATACACCTTTGAACCCGAAGCCCACATGGGCGTTGAGATTGGCTGAGTCGAGCACGCCGCCTGCGATTCCGCACGCCCAGAGTACACCCCAGGTTGCTGCCAGCGCGAGGTAGAGTCCCCATCGGGCACGTAGCGCTGCGGTCCACGATCGCGCCACAAAGACGCCGTCATAGAGAAAGACCGTCAGCGGCGCCGTGACCATGACGGCCTTGCACCCCATGCCCATCGCACAGGAGACGACGGCGACGGAATACCAGGCCACGGGGCGCGAGCTTTCCACCCCTCGGATCACGCCGTAGAGCGTCAGCAGATAGAACAGGCCCATCAGCGATTCGGCTCGTTGAATCAGATAGGTCACGCTCTGCGTCTGAAGGGGGTGGAGTGCCCAGATCAGGGCGATCACCAGGGCGACCGACGAGGCCGACTTCACCGGTTGAAAACCGGTGCCACAGGACTTCGCCGATTGAGGACCGGTGCCACGCGATTCTCCGGTCAGGCGGTCCGTACGACGCAGCAGGAACGATCGGCGCAGAACTCCAAACAGTGTCCACGCGGCGAAAATATGAATGGCTAGATTGAGCGCGTGGTAGCCACGTGCATCGAGCTGATGAAGGCGGTAGTTGAGTGCGAGCGTGAGGTCGACAACAGGACGCTTTCCCGCAAGAAGATTGGATATCGACAACGGCGGTTGAACACGATCGTTGTTGATGATGTGTACGGCGTCATCGAACAGAAAGGCGCCGTCAAAGCTGCTGATGTAGACGAAGGTCGTCGCTACGGCGATCACGGCTCCACCGGCGAGGCCGCGCACTGCACTGGATGACCGCAGGTTCGCCATTCGTTCCTTCGACAAGGAGCGCCACGCCGTCGGTGCGTCCGATCGCCGGTCTATCCTTCAGGCAGTGAGAGGACTTCGTCCGCAAGCGCCGTGTCAAGCGCTCTGCGCGCCGCGTCGTCGCCGGGATCGAGGGAGAGCGTCCGCCTGTATTGCTCGATCGCCCCGGCGGTATGGCCCTGCCTTCCGAGCGCTACACCCAGCTCGTAATGGTATAGCGGATTGAGGGGTTCCAGTGCGATCGCCCGTCGGTATTGCCGAACCGCTCCGTCCAGATTGTCGGACAGAAGAAGACACTTTCCGAAGTCTCCGTGGGTCTTGGCCACACCGGGCCCGAGTCTCACGGCCTGCTGAAAGGCGGACTCGGCCTCGTCTGCCTTCCCGGACGATGCCAACGCAATTCCGAGTTTGCTGTAGGTGCTGGGTGAGTCCGGTTCGATCTCCAAGGCCCTTCGCAAGGACTGAACGGACTCATCCAGTTTGCCCATGTTCAGCATGGCCGCCCCCAGATTGCGCCACGCCGACACATGGTCGGGATCGAAGGCCAGGATCGCACGATATTCTCGGATCGCGTCTTCGCCTCGGCCGGATTTCAGCCATTCGTTTCCGAGATTGAGTCGGGCATCGGTCAGACGGGGGAAGCGCTCGACAACGCGCTGAAAATGCTCGATCGCCTCCGAGGTGCGCCCGGTATCACTGAGCGTGTTGCCGAGATTGACCAGTGCGCGACGATGACGTGGATTCAGACGCAGCGCGTTGCTGAAGGCCTCCATCGCCTCGTTATAGCGTCGATGGGCCGCCAGGGCGAATCCGTATCCGTTCTGCGCCTCGACGGACCGCGGATTGACCCGTACGGCCTTCGCCAGCGCGGGGAGTGCTTCTTCAACGCGATGTTCTGCGAGAAGTGCCGTGCCGTAGTTCTCCGCGGCGCGCACACTGTGGGGCTGCTTCCGCAGAACGTCTTTCCACATGTCGGATTCACCGTGATAGTCCGCGTTTCGGCGAACGGTCGCGTAACCCAGACTCGCGGATACGACGACGGCGGCGACGGTCGCGGCGGACGTCGCGATCCGTGGACGCATGATGCGCAAGGTGACCAAGCGCTGAAGTGCTGCGCGAGCGATGATGACAAGAAGGACGATGATCGCGGCGAGCGGAAGGTACATCCGGTGCTCGAAGAACGGATCACGAATGGGCACGATGCTGGAGGTCGGTGAAAGAAGGATGAAGAAGCTGCCAGCCACGAATCCCAGTCCCGGTCGGCGACGCATCAGCCAGACCACGCAGGCGAGCATCGATAGGATCACGAGTCCCGGGAAGAACCAGAGCCCGGCGGAGCGGGCGACCGGCCACGCATAGTCCAGGCACAACGGATGTGGCCAGACGCACATCCTCATGTAGGTGATCAGGACGCCGCACTGCGTCAACGCGTAGTCGAAGGGCGAAATGCCTTTGAAGCTGAACCCGACGTTGGAATGGACCGTCGCGGGATTCAGCACCGCGGGTCCTGTACCGGTGATCCACAGAACGCTCCATGTTGTCGCGAGCCCCAGATATAATCCCCAGCGCTTGCGAAAGAGCGCTGCCCAGGAGCCTGACAGAAACACCCGATCGTAGAACAGAATCACAATGGGCGCGGTGACCATCACGGCTTTACTGCCCATTCCCAAAGCACAGAAGATCACGGCCGCAACGAACCATAACCGTGCGCGGCGCGACTGCGCCGCTCGAAGCACGACGTAGATCGTCAGCAGGTAGAACATGCCCATCAGGGATTCGGCGCGTTGAACGAGATAGGTGACGCTCTGGGTCTGCAAGGGGTGGACGGCCCAGACTGCGGCGATCACCAATGCGACGAATGATGTGGAGCGGTGGGATCGGTCGTCGTTGCGCGCCTTCACCGGCTGAAAACCGGTGCCACACAATGACGGTTGGGAGCCGGGGCCACACACGGACGGTTGGGAACCGGGGCCACACAGCAACAACGTTCGGCGCACGATTCCCATCAACGTGAGTGCGGCCAGAAGGTGAATGGTCACGTTGACGGCGTGGTATCCCCACGGCGTGTCGCCATGGAGGGTACGGTTAAGCGCCAGAGAATAGTCGACCACCGGTCGCCTTCTGGTCAGCGCGTCCCAGAGAGGCCATAGCGTCGTCAACCGGCGATCGTCGTCGAGAATGTGCAGCCGGTCGTCAAACAGAAAGACGCCGGCAAAGCTGTTGGCGTAGGCGCAGAGTACGGAAGCCGCCAACACGATCGGGCACAGTGCCCTGCGTGCGACGGAACTGAGAGATCGAGATGGCAGATCTCGCGCGGGCTGGCGCGGATCGACTTTCCTGTCGCCGGACACCTTTTTCCTCCGTCGATTCTCGGGAGGCTTGGGAACGAACGTCTGGCGATCAGCACATCCTTCGCCGGACAACCCGCAACACCGGGTCAGGAAGTATGCGAGCAAACGACCGATTCATCAACCACGTCGTCGGCTTTCTCGCTGGGTGAGGTGGCGCCCCGGTCTTGCGGCTCGATCAAGCTCAGGAGGTCGTGGACTTGATGGGCGAGACGATCGGTGGGTCGAACCGCCGAGTCGGGCAGGGGGTTGCCTTCCGCGGGGCTCACCTTGACCGCGAGCGTACGCAGGTCGGCGAGGCTGTCGCAGACACTTTCGATCCGTTTGCGGACCTGCTCTCGAACTCGGGGGGATGTGGACGGCGGATCGGTCTTGGCCGGGGTCGCGCCGGTGGTCGCCGCGTCGTTATCCGCGCCGGGGGTTGGATCGACGAACCGCGGCGTACGGTCTTGCTCGCGGGCCTCGAATCGTGCCAAGTCCCGGATCAGTTTCTGCGCCAAACGCGTCTGGCACGTCAACCGATCGTGGGTCACGTGGGCGTTTCGATCCAACTCCTTCGTTCGGTTGGTCGTCACCGAGACGCGTCTGAGGAGTTGGCGCATGCCTTCGATGACATCGCGGATGTTTCCGGCCAGCGTACGGATTCTGTCTTCGCGCCGGTCGAGTTCTCGCTGGGCTTCTTCGGCGCGGTCGACGGTCGCATGTGCCTGGCGGAGCGAATCCTGCAGGAGCTCGTGGGCTTCCGTCGGCTGTGTAACGTGCTCGAGAAGGCCCTCCATGCGAGCTTCGACACCGTCGATTCGATGTGCTTCGTCCTCGATCTTCGTCGACAGGTCCTGGTTCAACGTGACAAGCTCTTCTTTGGAGACATCGTCTGGCGCGTGCCGTGTACCAGCGCCGGCCTCCAACCGATGGAGTCGTTCGGCGAGGTCGCCCGCGGCGTTCGACGGCGGCGTCTGCTGAAGCAGCTTGCGGTATCTGGCCTCGAGCGTTGCCACCCGATCCGCCAGAGCATCCCGATCGTGCGCACCGTGCGGCGTATCGACGGCGGCGCGACCGACTGAAATCGGTGGCCGGGCTGCGCCGGCCATGGGAGGATAGGTGACTCCGGCGTGCCGCGATGAAGTGCGGGGCGGCGTCGATTCCGGTAGCGCGGCGCGGGGCCCGGGCCGCGGGATCACGTGTGGCTGGTATTCGATAGGCCGGGAGTGGTCTTCCACGACCAACATCATCTGCTCGACCACGGAATCGATGAACGCGCCGTCGATGGTCTTTAGATCGCCGGAGTAGGCGCTGAGAAGAGCGTTGTCACAGATCGTGTTGATGACGCGTGGCAAACCGCGCGCCGCCCGATAGATGGCTTCGACGGCGTCTTCGGTGAAGATCTCGTTTTCCGGCAGCGATTCGGCGTCGCCGCAGGCCACGGTGAGTCGGTGGAGGATGTATCCTTCCGTCGCATCGCAGCTCAGCGCGGGAAGGTGGAAGCTGCGAAATACGCGTTGGCGTAGTTGTCGCAGTTCGGGTGTCACAAACAGACGCTGCAACTCGGGTTGGCCGACGATCGCGATCTGGAGGAGTTTGGCGTCGTCGGATTCGAGGTTTCCGATCATCCGGAGGCGCTCGAAGCCCTCGACGGGGAGGTTCTGTGCTTCGTCGAGCAAGAGCACAACCGGTATGTTCTGCGCGAACTGATTCAGGAGATAGTCGTGCAGGGTCCTTACGAGCTGCGTCTCGCCGGCGCGCGGATCGACGGGTAGCTCGAGTTCCGTGCAGATGGACTCCATCAGATCATCCGCGCTGGCCACGGCGTGGTTGATGTTCGCGAACGCGATCTGACAGCCGAAGTGTCGCAGCATCATGCGCGTCACCAGGGTCTTGCCCGCCCCCACTTCACCGGTCAACAACACGAATCCTTTACGTTCCGTGACAGCGTAGATAAGGGAGGCCAACGCTTCTTCGTGATCCGGTGTGGAGTAGAAGAATCGCGGGTCCGGTGTGTTATTGAACGGTAGTTCTCGGAATCCGAAGAAGTCCGCGTACATGGAGATCTCTGTTCGGGCAAACCGAGCCCTGGATGTGGCGCCGGTTCCAACCGGCGAAGACTCCCGGGCTCCGACCACCCCTGAAATATCGGCCCCGCTCGAACCACGCTTGAAGGCGGACCGGGCGTGGATTCTCCGCGAGGTCCAAAACCGGCGTTTCGGGACCCACACGGGCACCTTCCGAGGCGACGATTCGAGCCGCCTCTTCTGTGAAATCCGCCCGGCGCAGGTTCAGGCCGCCGCGAGGCCACCCGATAAGTCCGCAGATGGTATTGGTACACGCGGGATGTGGGACCGGACTCTCCCGGTGCGCATCGTGGGTGAGACCGCAGGGATTATCGGCCCCGTGTGCCGGGTTTGGCTATGGCCTGTTCAGCACCCCGGGGGCGCATTGGTGTGACATGAACGACAACGGGTCGAACGTACTCTCGGCATCCACTCGGTGTGGAACGGGTCTTCTGCCGGCAGGCGGAACAGCGTGGCTGGTGGCTGTCTCGGTGCTCACCTCCGGGGGATGCGCCGCGCGAAATACCGACATGCTCCATTTCTTGCGGGAGCACGAGCACGAGGTCTCCGCGATCGAGTATCGGATCGGGATCCCCGACACGATCGCGGTTCATGCGCCGAAGATCGTCGAGATCGACGGCATCTCGCGGCGGCTTCAGCCGGACGGCAAGATCACGTTGCAGTTGCTCGGGGAAGTGAAGGTCGTCGGGATGACGGCCCGGGAAATCGCGGCAAAGCTGGAAGTGCTTTTGGGTCGTTACTACGTCGATCCGAAGGTGGCTGTGCGGGTGCAGACTTTTGCGAGCAAGAAATTCTATGTGTATGGGCAGGCGCGCTCGACGGGGCCTCGACCCTATACCGGTCGCGACACGCTACTCGACGCGGTTCTCGATTCGGGGATCGACAATACGTCGTGGACGAGCCGCGTGACGGTGCGGCGTCCGGCACATGGGGACGTACCGGTTCGAACGCTGCAGTTGAACATCGACAACATGCTGAAGAAGGGCGACTGGAGCAAGAACATTCTGTTGGAACCCAACGACATCGTACATATCCCCGCGACGCCGGTGGCATGGCTCACGCAGCGCGTCCAGGAGGTTCTCGCGCCGGTTCAGCCGGTGATGCGAGCGTACGCGGCGCCGCTCGATGTCAAGTACGTTCAGGACGAATATGACAATCAAGACGGCACGGGAGGCCGGCGGTCTCGCGGCGGTCGGTAAGGCATCGACGCTTCCACGTGTCGGATGGGCGTGTGCGTGGTTCGAATCGGCGGAGAACTAGAGGCAGGAGTAGATGGGACGAATCGCTGAGGCACTTAGGAAAGCGGAAGAGGAACGGCAGACGAAGATCAGTCATGCTGCCGAGGGCTCCGCGCCGGGACCGACACCTTTGGCGGTGGACGAATCAGGGGAATCCCCCGCGCGAACGGAATCGGACGCGGGCGTCACCGCCATTGTTGCCAAAGGCGATTCTCCTCACGTCGGCGGATCGCGGAAACCGACCGGATCCAAATCCGGAGGATCGAAGAAGAAACTGATTCGCACGCCCAAACCGCCCAAACATCCGCCCGGATCGGAAGGAGCGGGTGACGCCCCCGAGGACGTGCGGCTGGTTGAAGGGCTTTCCGAATCGCTGGTTCCTTTCTATGAGCCCTCGTCGCTGGTGACCGAACAGTATCGCGCACTCCGCACGCGGCTGCTCAGTCAGAATCCACAGTATGAGCATCGCATCATTGCCGTGACGAGTGCGGTTCCCAAAGAGGGTAAGAGTGTGACCGCGCTGAACCTCGGCTGTATTCTCGCCGAGATTCGGCATCTGAAGATTCTGGTGGTCGACGGCGATTTTCGGCGTTCGTCCTTGGCGACGATGCTCAATCAGCCCAAGGGTCCCGGTCTGGCTGAGGTTCTTGCCGGCGACGCGACCTATGATGACGTCGTGCGCACCACGCCCATTCCCAATCTCCGTTTCATTCCAGCGGGAAGCACAAAGGACCGGTCGGCTGCGGAACTGCTCACCGAGGCGAGGGCGCGACCTGCCTTTCGGCGCATGGAGAATGAATACCATTACACGGTCGTCGACACCCCCCCCGCGACGACCGTGACCGACGTCGGCATCATCGGGCAGATGTGCAGCGGCGTGGTGATGATCGTGAGGCTTCACCGCACGCACGAAGCGGCCGCCAAGCGGGCGGTACGTCTTCTCCAGGTGAACAACATTCCGATCATCGGATGCATGGTCGTCGGCCGAGATGCGCCGATCGATCGATACGGATACGGCTACGGATACGGCTACAGCTACGGGTATAACTATTACCGCTACTACAACTATACGTCGCATGACGAGAAGGAAGAGGACTAGGACCGCCACAGACGCTCTTCGGACATTGTGTTCAACCGATATGGACCGCCGACACGGGAACCGCTCTCGAGCCCAAAGATGATCAAAGACAGACTTATCGTGTGTATTGCCAGCGCGTGGGATTACGATCCGACCAGCAAGCATCACATCATGAAGATCCTCTCGCGCCACAACGACATTCTCTGGATCAACTATCACGGGAGCCGCCGCCCCACGGTCAATGCGGTCGACCTCAAGGACATGTACACGGCGCTGCGGCGCGTCGCTTCGGGCATGCAGCGCATCTCGCCGTCGATGGTCCAGCTCACACCGCTCGTCATTCCCGGCGCCTCGGGCGCGGGTCTGGAGCGGTTGCACCGCCGCATGCTGATCGCGCAGATCCGTCGCGCCGTCTCACTGCTCAACGGCGACAAGAAGCGTCCGGTTCAGGTATGGTCGTTCGCACCGGACGTACCCTATCTCGTCGGCGCGTTCAACGAAGAGCGCTTCGTCTACTACTGCGTCGATGAGTACCGCCAGTTCGAGGGATTCGACAAGAAACGCATGGCCACGGCAGAAGACGAGCAGATCGACCGTGCGGACGTCGTGGTGACGGCGTCGGCGCCGCTTCTGAACTCCAAGCGTCAACGCCGCGGGGATACGGTACTCGTTCGGCACGGAGTCGACTTCGACCACTTCGCGTCTTCGTGGCGCAACCCGCTACCGGTCCCGGAGGATATGGCGGAGATTCCTCGGCCGATCTTCGGCTACTTCGGACTGATCCATCACTGGGTCGATTGTGCGCTGCTCGCCGCGGTTGCCCGCATAAGGCCTCACTATTCGTTTGTCCTTCTGGGAGACCGAAAAGTCGACGTGGCGGGCCTCGACAAACTCGACAACGTCCATCTTCTCGGTCGCAGACCGTACGAAGAGCTTCCCTCCTATGCCTCGGTCTGCGACGCGGGATTGATGCTCTTCGCCGACAACCCGATGACGCGCAACGTCAACCCGGTCAAGATGTACGAGTACCTCGCGGCCGGACTGCCCGTCGTCTCGACGCCGCTCCCTGAAGCGCAGCGCTTTGCCGGACCGATTCGCATCGCCGGAACGGCCGAGCCGTTTGCCGTTGCGTGCGACGAAACGATCAACAACCAGCCGACGAACCGTGAGCGGATCAGTCGCATCGTCCGCAATGAAACCTGGCAGTCCAAGGTCGAATACCTTTCCGACATCGTGATGAGCGGCGTAGAACCGATCCTCCGAACAGCGTCGCGCCCCGCTGCCGAAGTCGGTCCCTGGCAATCGGAGACCTTCGTCGCCGAACCGGTCGACGAGGCAGCACCTTGTACCGTCGAAACCGTCTAGTGTGACACGTGAAGACCGGCGAGCCGACGGCCTCGCCGGTCGTTTCCAAACGAGGCCGGTCAAGCCGGGCGTCTCACGCCGGGCTGACCCCTAAGCACGGTGCCCACCGCGCCGTTTGACATTCCGCGCTTCCGGTCTAGCATCCTTTGAGGACAGCGTGTCCGGCGGCCGACGCGAAGGCCGTTCTGCCGTGACATGCGGATGACGTGAAGAAGAGGTACGTCGATGTTTACCGGCATCATAGAGTCGATCGGAACCGTCACGCAGCAGCGCCCGGCGCGCGGTGGACGGGCCCTCGTCGTCGACGTCGGTAGCATCGCCGCGGAATGCGCACTCGGCGCGAGCGTTTGCATCAGCGGTGCGTGTCTCACGGTGTCGAACTCAGACGACAAGACGCTTACGTTCGACGTCATCACCGAAACGCTCGAGCGCACCACGCTGGGCGGCAAGCGCGTCGGCGACCGCGTCAACATAGAACGCTCCCTGCGGGTCGGTGATCGCCTGGATGGTCATTTCGTGCAGGGGCACATCGACGGCGTAGCCACCGTCGAGCGCGCGGTCTCCTCGTCCCAAGAGCACGTGCTTTGGCTTCGACCGAATTCGTCGCTGATGGCTTACATCATCCCAAAGGGATCGGTCGCGGTGGACGGCGTGTCTCTGACGATCGCGGAAACCCAAGGCCTCAGCTTCAGCGTGGCGCTGATTCCTACGACGCTTGATTTGACGACGCTCGCCAAACTGAACGCCGGCGACCGGGTCAACATCGAGACGGACATCCTCGTGCGAACGGTCATCCACTCACTCGGTCCCGCCGGCGCGGGACAGGGACTCCAATGGGACGCGCTGCGAGAGGCGGGTCTGGCATGACGACCGACCCAGACCACATTTCACGCACTTCGACGACCTGCACCAAACCGCTCGTCGGTGTCACGATGGGTGATCCGTGCGGTATCGGCGCGGAAGTCATCGTCAAAGCGCTGAGCGACCCCGACATTCGCGCGCTCGGACGTTTCGTCATCTACGGCGTCGATGAGGTGCTCACCGGCGCCGCGGACGCCGCGGGGATTCGGCCGTTCTGGTTCTCGGCCCGCCGCGACGAATCACTGCGCATCGATTCCGGCGTCTTCGTCGTGGACTTTGACGACTATGCGGCGGGCTTCTGGCTCCATGCCCGGCCCTCCGCCAGTGGCGGAAAGGCATCGCTCGAGTTCCTTGACGCCGCGATCACCGCGGCGCGAGATGGCGTCGTCGATGCGATCGTCACCGCGCCCATCCACAAGACCAGCTGGAAACTCGCCGGCTGTAAGTACCCCGGACACACCGAAAAACTGGCTGACGCCTTCAAGGCCAAACGCGTGACGATGGCCTTTATCGGTGGCGGACTGCGTCTCGCGCTGGCGAGCACGCATATCAGCTTGTTCGACCTTCGAAACCGGTTCACGATCGGGTTGGTTTTTCAGCCGATCGACTTGCTTCACACCGCGCTGGTGGACTGGTTCGGCATCCAGCGACCGCGTATCGCCGTGGCGGCGCTGAATCCGCACGCGGGCGAAGAGGGTCAATTCGGCGACGAGGAGAAACGCGTCATCGAACCGGCCATGCAGATGGCACGAAATGCCGGCATTGAGGTTGAAGGACCCTTTCCGGCCGACACGCTCTTCACACCCCAGCGGAGAAGCCGCTTCGACGGCATCGTCGTGATGTATCACGACCAGGGGCTCATCCCGCTCAAGATGCTGGCGTTCGACACGGCCGTCAACGTCTCGCTCGGTCTGCCCATCATCCGCACGAGCCCGGATCACGGTACGGCGTTCGACATCGCGGGCGCCAACGAAGCGGACCCCGGCAGCATGAAAGAAGCGCTTCGACTGGCCTGCCAGTTCACGTTACCGCCCCCTTCCGTCGCCCCACCGTCGTCTGTCCCAATGGATATTGCCGTTCCCGACGCCTAACCGCCCAGCCCGCGCGACCTCGCAAATCGCCGGGGAATCTTATGTGCAGCATGCTCGCACTCCGCTAAGAGCCTATCCCAGCAGCCCTGTAGTGTGCATCGTGATGCACCTTCCCACCGCTCCCCCCTTGCCAATCTGTAGGGTCCGCTGTGCGGACCAACCGCTCCCCCCTTGCCAAGGGGGGATCCAGGGGGGTCTTCTTTTTCTTCTGTTTTTCTCTTCTTTGCTGACAGCTGACGGCTGACAGCTAATCCCCCTTGGATCACTCCCCCCAATGTGCTACCCTATACAACCGTAAAGGCCATTCACCGGGGATCGAGGCCATGCACATCCGAATCATCCTGATCGCCGCTGCCGTCGTGACGGCAACAGCCGCTGCACAGGCCGACGAGACGCTTTACCGCTATGAAGGTGACGTGCTTCTTCATGATCCGTCGACGGGCTGGGTCGTGTTCCAGCCTTGCGAGGTGCGCTGCAGTGAGTCGGTCGAGAACGGCCGGTTCGTGCTCCGCTACACACCCCCCGGCAGTCTCGTGAATTTCAGCCTATGGATGGATTCTGTCAGCGCCCCCATCCCCGAGACCGCGCTTTGGGTCGAATGGCGGTTTCGTTCCAACCAACCTCTCGGGCCGTACTTCTTCAGGTGCGATGGGGCTTTCACGATAGCGCATGCGAATATCTCGGAGCAGTTCGAGATGTACGGCGATGCCGTAATCAGCTTCAGCGGCGACGACCTCATGCGCGGTCTCGCAATAGACGAATTCCACACGTTTCGCTTTGAGACGGTGGATGGAACAACCTACAGGCTCGCGGTTGATGGAACGACATTCGTGGAAACAGCCAGCGCAAGCAGTCATCCCGGTTTTGGGTACTTTCGGCTTCGGGGGGGGGGGGGCTGCGGAGATTTTACGGACACGATCAACGAGTGGGATTACGTACGCTATGGCAACTTGAGCTCGGGCGAACAGATCGTCTCTTCGGATCCGCCGGCCGGAACGCTCAACAACATCGTCTATCCGCACTTCGACCGATTCACGGTGACGTTCGATTCGCCGAGCTACGTCTTCGTCGATGACATCACCGTTGCGGTGACCGGCGGCGTCGCTCCGGCGGTGATCCAGACACGGCGCCGGGACA
>JAJDDV010000114.1 GCA_029260135.1 Phycisphaerae bacterium
CGCCACCCATGAAGGGTGGCGCTACATTCAGCAGGTGCGTCAAGCTGCACAATGCACGACCTACCTGGCTGACGTCTAACGCACCGGTTGAAGACCGGTGCCACACGAGACCGTTGCCATGACGCGCGGGGATCCAACGTATCGGGGTCTCCTTTCACTCTTCGCTTGGCCAGGTGGGGGGAGTACAGAGTGAGCCCCGGCGGGCTTGATCTTGCAGCAACTCAGGGGGGCGGTTCCTTTGTCGCCAGCGGTCCGGAGATGTCGCGGAAACGTTCGTGGCAGGCTCGGCAGGTGTCGCTGATGGAGCTGAGGTCGCGTCGCATCTGATCGAGGTCATTGAGGCGCGCGGCGTTACGAAGACGCTGGGCCTGGTCGGCGAGGGTCTTCGCCTGGGCGTCGAAGCCGCGGCGGTCGGCTTCGGGCATTTTTGTGGCTGCGACGGCGCGAGGAATGAGGACGGCTGTGTTTGCGAGGTCTTGGGCGAGTTTGCGCGCATCGTCCAGCGCTTTGGCTGCCGCATCGCCATTTTTGGCAGCGTATTCGTTCTCGATTTCCTGCGGCCAGGAAGTGAGGGCCTTGCGTTCCAGTTCAGCCATGACGGATCGCAAGCGATCACTGTGAATCCAGTGACGTGTTTCCACATCGCCGATTCGGGGTGGCTTGGCTGCGCGGGTGTGGGCGGGTTGCGCGCAGGAGGCCGGCAGGAGAAGAAGCATTGCGGCGAGACTATGTCGAATTGTTCGATTGCGCATCGTGATGGCTCCGTCCGATGCCTGATTGAATGTCGGTCTGGCATTGTGCGCGCGCATGCGCATTGTCGCCCATCTGCCGAATCTCCTTGCAAGCTGCGCGCCTGAACGGTTGCGGCGCGTCTGAACGGTTGCGGCGCGTCGTCTCGATGGCAACTCTTGGTCTCGACTTTGCCAGGTGCGCTATGAGAAGACTACGCGCGGTTCTTCTGAGGAGTGTCTATGGCATTGCGTGTTATTGTGGGGCTTGCGTCGGCTCTTGGCGTTGTGGCGACGTTGCGCGGGAATGAACCGGAGTCGGTGGGGGCGCAGGATCGACCGGGGACGGAGGCGCGCGCGGAGACGGGTGATGCCGCGGGGGGAAAGGCGAGGCGTGACACGTTCTTTTCGTTCGAGTCGCGTACGCTGACGGGCGATTGGCGAGGTCGGCTTGAAGCGCAGGGCGTTCGTGTCAACGTCTTTCTGAATGATCAGTATCAATCGGTGGTCAAAGGCGGCGTTGAATCAGGAGGCAGCGGTCGGAATTCCGGTTCGGTTGATGCGTTGCTGTCGTTTGATCTGGACAAGTTGGGCGTGGCGGCGAATTCGGAGGCGCTTCTCCATCTTCAGGCGAATTGGGGGGGCGGGATCAACAACCGCACGGGCGGGTTGTTTCAGGTGAATGACGACTCGGACGGATCGATCGGCGGGCACGTGGCGCAGCTCTGGTATCGGCGACATTTTCCGGCGCAGCGGGCGTCGTTGACGATGGGGTATCTCGACTATCAGACGATCGTCGATCGGAATCGTTACTCGAACAGCGAAGACAAGCAGTTCATGCACCAGACGCTGGACAATAATCCGCTGGTTCCGCTTCGGATCGGGATGGGGGCGAGCCTGACGCTCAAGCCGGTGAGCTGGTACACGTTGATCGTGGGCGTGGCTGATGGTCAGGCCAGGCCGTACAAGGGTGGTGTCTCGCGGGCGTTCCATGAGGAAGACTGGTTTACGGTCTATCTGGAGAACGGCTTTGCGACTTCGATCAAGAGCCGGCGGGGCGAATTGCCGGGTCATTATCGGTTCGGGTTCTTCTATGATCCGGGGCCGAGGCGGACGTTTCCGCGCGATGAACAGGATGATCGCAGCCGGGCGGGCGACTACGGGATGTATGCCAGTCTGGATCAGATGGTGTATCGCGAGCGGGAGGGTGAGGGGCAGGGGTTTGGTGTGTTCGCGAGATTCGGATACCGCAGTCCGGAGAACCACCGGATGTCACGGTTCTGGTCGGGGGGGCTTTCGTATACGGGCTTGATTCCGACGCGCGACAAGGATGTGCTGGGGTTGGCGTTCTCGCTGTTGCGGTCGTCGCACCATTATCGCCGTCGCGTTGATGAGCGATGGGCCAGCGAGACGGTGTACGAACTGTACTATGCGATTCGGGTGTCGCCTTGGCTTGTGGTCACGCCGGATGTTCAGTATGTCGATCACCCCGGTGCGGCGGGGGATGTGGGTCATGCGGTTGTGGCGGGTGTTCGGGTGCGGGTGTCGTTGTAGTGGACGAGGTGCATGCAGATGCACCCTGCCTGATGCTGCGTAAGTGGCACTTCGGCGCGCGTCACCCTGTTCTTGATCCGGTGCGGTGGGGAACGGTCATTCGGCGGGTGCCAGGTCCAAGCGGATTGCGCCGGGTGGCATGGCCAAGCGAAGCGCCGCCATGTGACCGCAGCACCGTGCGACATGCCCAATCCGCGAACGCGGACACGCGGTTTCTCAATGTGAGCTTGTCGGCCTATGTGTCACGTGGTGGGGCGAGGCCAAGCTCGTCGGTGATGGACTGCAGTGCGGTGATGCAGTTGGCGATGTGGTCGCTGAGCTGCAGGCCGAGGCGTTGAGCGCCTTCGGTGATGTCGTCGCGAGAGACGGCGGCGGCGAAGGCCTTCTGCTTCATTTTCTTGACGATGCTCTTGGGTTTGAGTCCTTGAAGGCGCTCGGGGCGCACGAGCGCTGCAGCGTAGATGAACCCGCAGAGTTCGTCGACGGCGAAGAGGGTCTGGCGGATGGGTCGATCGCGCGGATAGTCGTCGGTGTTCCAGGGGACGTGGGAGAGGACAGCGCCGACGATCTCGTCGTCGAAGCCGGCTTCTCGGAGAATCTTGGCGCCTTCGCGGGTGTGGTCGGGGGGTTGTGGCCAGCGTTCGTAGTCGAAATCGTGGAGGAGGCCTGCGATTCCCCATTGCTGCTCGTCATGTCCGCCGAGGCGGGCGTAGTGTCTCATGGCGGATTCGGCACAGAGTCCGTGCCGGATCAGGGCGGGTGCCTTTGTGAATTCGTTGAGGATTTGCCAGGCTTTGTCTCGGTTCATGGCTCGTATCGATCGTCCTTGTGGACCGGGGGGACCGTCCAACCTGCACGGCGGCAGGGACTGCGGCGCGTCTCGACCGGCTTCCATCCATTTACACTTTGACGCGTTGTGTCCGCCGGGTATTATCGTAGCGCTGAAGACCGGGACTGTCCATTTTGATCCAAGGGACCTGTCGTGTCGTCTCAAGAGCGCGCCACCTTCGACCCCTCAGAACTGGCTGTTGTTCTCAGCCATTATGATTTGGGGATTATCGAGTCCATCACGGATTATCCTCGGGGTTCTCGACGGAGCCCGAAGGTGGGGATCGTTTCGGAGCTTGGGAAGTACTTGTTGAAGCGTCGTGCGGGTCGCCGGGCGGATCCGGATCGGGTCCGTCTTTCTCATGTGATCAAGGGCCATCTGGTGGGTTTGGGGTTTCCGACGCCGCGGCTGGTGTCGATGCGCAACGGGAGTGGGCCGCTGCTGCAGATTCGGGAGCACGTATACGAGCTGTTCGAGTTCGTTGCCGGGCAGGTTTTCCAGGGAACGGCTCAGGAGGCGCGTGATTCGGGTATCGTCTTGGCGCGTTTCCACCGGGGTACGGAGGAGTTCGAGCCTGCGGCGGCGTTGACGGCGAGGCACGGGGACTACCATGACGCGCAAGGGGTTCGGACGGGTTTGTGTTCGATCGGATCGACGCTGAGTTCTCATGACAGTTTTTCGGGGGATGACGCGGAGCTGGCCTCGCTGGTTCAGTTTCTTTTGGGCGCGTATGACGAAGCGGCGGATGCGGTGAACGGGATCGGGTATTCGTCGTTGCCGGAGCGGGTGATTCATTCGGACTGGCATCCGGGGAATCTTCTGTTTCGGAATCTGGAGGTTGTGGCGGTGATCGACTTCGACGCGCTGCGGGTTTCTCGGCGGGTGATCGATGCTTCGAACGGAGCTCTTCAGTTCTCGATGTTGGCGGGTGGTGATCCGGCGACGTGGCCCGACCAGTTGGATGAGGATCGGTTTCATGCGTTTCTTCAGGGGTACGAGTCTTTGCAGCCGCTGACGGGCGACGAGCGAGCGTGCGTTCCTCATCTGATGACGGAGGCGCTGATCGCCGAGTGCGTACCGCCGATCACTGAGACGGGATCGGTGGGTCGGTGGACGGGGTATCGGGTGTTGCAGATGGTTCGTCGGAAGCTGCAGTGGCTGAAGCCGAACGGAGAGCGTCTGATGGGGGGCGGGGTTCGCTGAGATCGCCCGGGCCGTGGTGGGGCGATCGGGGCAGGGGTGCTGGAAACCGCCGGATCGATCGGTTATGCTTCGGGCGTGTCGGAACGAAATGCCCATCTGTTTGCGATCGAGTTGGCTCGAATCGCCCATGATTCCAAGTCGGAGGACGTGGTCGTGCTGGATCTGCGCGGGATCAGCTCGGTTACGGACTTCGTGATCATCTGTACGGGTACGTCGGATCGCCAGATGCGTGCGGTGGCTGAGCAGGTGATCGAGTACGGAAAGAAGCTGGGCGAGCGTCCGTTTGGGCGATCCGGATTCGAGAATGCCGTTTGGATTCTGCTCGACTATGTGGATGTGGTTTTCCATACGTTCGCGAAGGCGTATCGGGAATACTACGATCTCGAACTGCTCTGGGGCGATGCGCCACGTCTGGAATGGGCCCGAAGCGAATCGGCGTAGGCGGATGCACCTGTTTGTCGGATTTCCTCTTAGCCTTTCCGTGTGGAGCGTTTGTCCTTGAAATCGATCGTTGAGCAGGTTTCGCAGCGCGTTGCCGCCGCGATGGCGTTGATTGGCGCGGAAGGTGATCCGCAGGTGCGGGCTGCGCAGGACGACAAGTTCGGGGACTACCAATCCAACTGCGCGTTGGGTCTCGCGAAGAAGCTGGGGAAGAAGCCGCGCGAGGTGGCGGAGGGTCTCGTCGAGAGGCTGGAGATCGATGACCTGTGCGCGCGGCCTGAGATCGCCGGTCCGGGGTTCATCAATTTTCGGTTGAAGCCCTCTTTTTTGGCGAGGTGCCTGGAGGCGATTCCGGATGTTTCCTCGTGCGGTGAGGACCGCGTGGGTGTGGATCGTGTGGAGCGTCCCGAGAGGGTGGTGGTTGATCTGTCGAGTCCGAACCTGGCGAAGGAGATGCACATCGGGCATCTTCGGAGCACGGTGATCGGCGACTGTGTTTCTCGCGTTCTGGAATTCGAGGGTCATACGGTTCATCGCGAGAACCATGTGGGTGACTGGGGCACTCAGTTCGGGATGTTGGTTGCGCACTTGCGGTCTGTGAGGCCCGAGGTCGCGGATCAGCCGGATGAGCTGGTGATTAGCGACCTGGAGTCGTTCTACGTGGAGGCGAAGGCGCGGTTCGACGCGGACGAGGCGTTCAAGCGTGAATCGCGCGAGACGGTGGTCGAGCTTCAGCGCGGTGAACCGGTGACGCGGCGGATCTGGAAGGCGTTCTGTGATGAGTCGTTGCGGCACTGCCATGCGATCTATGACCGTCTCGGCGTCGAGTTGATCGATCGGGGGGAGAGTTACTATACGGATCGCATGCTGGATGTGATCGCGCGGTTGGAGGCGTTGCAGCGGGATCGAGATGACGGGTTCGTGGCGGTCAGTGATGGTGCACTTTGCCTGTTCATGGAGGGGTTCAAGACGCGTGACGGCGATCCGTTACCGATGATCGTGCGGAAGTCGGACGGCGGATTCAACTATGCGACGTCGGATCTGGCGACGATTGTCCATCGGGTCGAGGAACTCCATGCGGATCGGATGGTGTACGTTGTAGGTCTGCCGCAGAAGCAACATTTCGAGATGTTGTTTGCGGCGGCACGCCAGACCGGCTGGGTGAGCGAGAACGTTTCGTTCAAGCATCTCGGTTTTGGGAGCATCCTGGCGAAGACGGGATTGCCGTTCAAGACGCGCGAGGGGGGGACGGTCAAGCTGAAAGATGTTCTCGATGAGGCGGTGGTTCGTGCGCGAAGCGTGCTGGAGCGGCCGCCGTCGGATGAAACGAAGTCGCCGCGATCAATGACGGCCGAGGAGGCCGAGGCGATTTCGGAACGGGTCGGCTTGGCAGCGATCAAGTACTTCGATTTGTCGCACGCGCTGAACAGCGACTACAAGTTCGACCTGGACTCGATGCTGGCGATGGAGGGAAACACGGCGCCGTATATGATGTATGCCTACGCGCGAATCCGATCGATCGGGCGCAAGGCGGGTGTGGATTTCGCAGCGATCCCCGGGTCGACGCCGATGATTCTCGAGCATCCGGTCGAGCTTGCGCTGGCCAGGCGGTTGCTGCAGTTCGCTGAGACGCTGGAGCTCGTGGGCCGTGATCTGAAGCCGAACATACTGACGGAGTATCTGTACGATCTGGCCAGGTATTTCAGTCGCTTCTATGATCGCAAGCTGGGCGTTCGCGTGATCGATGCGTCGCCGGAGGGCGTTCGTTTGTCGAGGCTGAGGCTTTGCGATCTGACCGCGCGCGTTCTGCGGGTCGGTCTTGATCTGCTGGGCATCGAGACCGTCGAGCAGATGTGATATCACATCAACGAGGCCGATCGGTCAGGGCTTCCGTGCTTCGGTCGGCCCTGATCGGAAAGGCTGTGACCGTTTCTTACCGGATCGCATCGGGCGAGGCGCGGACGGGTTCCAAACGTCTTTGGGCTTTATAACGACAGGCGGACCGCGGCTGTGGTATACTTCCAACAGTACGGGCGATGGGAAGGTAGTGTGGAGCGATTGGATCGCCACCGCCGACAGACTCCGTAGGTCCATCGCTTTTGTTTGGACGTGGCGGTGGTGGCCAGGCTGTTGCGGTGCGGTGCCTGATGGTATCGTTTTTGCCGCGCGGGTGAGGTGTGAGATGGGCCCGATGACGGCCATTGTCGTGTTGATGTTGCTGGTCTGCCTTGGCGGCGGTCTGATCATCGTCGTTGGCGCGGCGGCGTCGCGGTCGTCGGCGCGCCGGAAGAAGGTGTGCCTGAAGTGCCATACCGGTAACCCGCCTCACGCGAATTACTGCGGTCATTGCGGTTGTCGGCTGGGCGGGTGATTTCGTTTCTGTTCGATGACCCTGTCGGACACGGTGTCAGATCGATAGAGCACAACGACAGGCTGATTGGATCGGCCTGTTTTCGCGGTAGATGCATCGTAAGGAAAGGACTGGAACCATGTCAGAGTTTGGCGACGCGACTGTGCGGCCGTCGATTCCGCGGGGCGGGATATCGCTGGTGCCCGCGGCGATCGGCGCGATTATCGTCCTGATCGTTCTTGTCGGGGCGGTTTTCTGGTTCATCATTCGTGTGGAAGTCCGGGCGAACGAGATTCTCGTGCTCGTGAACAAGACGGGCAAGAACGTGCCGGCCGAGCTTGCGGACGAGTTCGGGGATCAGGTTGTTTTGTATCCTGAACTGGTCAAGGCCATCGCGGCTCGAACGGGTGAGACGGAAGAAGAGGTCCGAAGCGGATACAAGGGAATTCGTTATGAGAAGCTGAAGGAGGGACGGTATTTTCCGAACCCGTACTCGTTCAAGTCGGTGAAGATGGGCGCCGTCAACATCGATCAAAACGAAATGGGTGTTTTGATCCGCCGATTCGGAAAGCCGCTTCCGTTTCCGAAGACCGTGGCCACCGAGCCCGATGAGCGGGGGCCGGTCAAAGGGAATCTGATGCCCGGTCGTCATAACGTGAACCTGCTGGCGCATGACGTGCAGCGTTTTCCCTCCGTCCAAATACCGGAGGGGCATGTCGGTGTGGTGACACTCCTGAGCGGCGACGATCCGCAGGAGAAGAACACGTATACGGTGGCGCCCGGTGAGAAGGGGGTCCAGCAAGAGACGCTCCCTCCGGGATTGGAGTACTATAATCCGTATCTCCAGCAGATCGATCTTGTCGATGTTCGCAGCCACAAGTACGACATGCTGGGAGATGGTGCGATCTTCTTCCCTTCCAACGACAGTTTCACGATACGGATCGAGGGGACGATCGAGTGGGCGATTCATCCGGACCGTGTGGCGGAGGTGACGGTCGCGTATGGTGACGGCGAGGACATTCTCGACAAGGTTATCCTCCCGAACGCCCGGAGTATTTCGCGTATTCAGGGGTCCAAGCTTCGCGCGGGCGAGTTCATCAGCGGTAAGACGCGGACCGCGTTCCAGGAGCGACTTCTCGAAGAACTCAAGCGCGAGTGTCGGCTTCGCGGAATCGTGATCAAGGCCGCGCTCGTGCGCGACATTCTTCCGCCCGCTGAGATCGCGGCGTTGATCAGCCAGCGCGAGCAGGCGGATCAAGAGATGGATCGGTCGAAAAACCGTATGGAGGAGGCGAAGTCTGAGGCGAAGCTTGTTGTTCAGCGTGAGATGCAGGAGCAGAATCGCTATCTGGGTGACGCTCGCCGACAGGTGGTCACGGTGACGAAGGAGGCGGAGCAGCGGAAGACGGTCGCGGTGACGAAGGCGCGGCGTGAGCTGGAGGTGGCCAAGCTCGCGTTGGAGGCGGCGGAGAAGGAGGCGTCGGCCATTCGGTCGCGCGGGCAGGCGGAAGGGAATGTGATTCTCTTCGAGTACAAGGCGAAGGCGGAGCCGTTGGCGATGGCGGTGGAGGCCTTCGGTGACGGCGTGACGTACGCGCAGCAGTTTTTCTTCCGGCGCGTTGCCCCGTCGATCCGTTCGATTGTGTCGAACACGGAGGGGCCTTTCGCGGATACGCTCAAGCAACTACAGACGTTTGAGAACGGTACGCAGCAAGGAGGTGGACAATGATCCGGCGATTGCTACCTGTTATGATTGGTTTGCTGTTGGTTGCGGGCGCAGCGATGGGGATGGGTGCCTGGATCACGTTCCGCGTCTACGTTCCGGAGGATCATTGCGCGGTGTTGATTCGAAAGACCGGTGACCGATTGCCTGAGGATCAACTCGTGGCGACGAAGCCGGGGCAACGAGGCATTCAGGAGGAGGTCCTGGGGCCGGGGCGACACTGGCGCAACCCGTATACCTGGGAATACAAGCTCGAGAAACTCACGGAGATCCCTTCGGGTAATCCGAGTACGTGGGAATGGACGCACTCCCTCAGCGATGCGCAACGCGATGAGCTTCGCACCGGAACGTTCAGATTCAAGGGTGAGTTTCCTCAAATCGGTGTCGTGACGCGCAAAATCGGGAAGGATCCGAAACCGGGACAGGTGATTGTGTCACGAGCATCGGGTGTGAAGGGTATTCTGCGCGAGGTTCTCACGCCTGGGACCTACAAGATCAATCCGTATGTCTACAACGTCGAGCGGTACCCGGCGAATGTGATTCCGGCCGGGTTCGTGGGCGTTGTGACGAATCTCTTTGCCGAGACCACAGACGGTGGCGGCGCGAGCCCAGATGTGCCGTCGGTCGAGCGTGGCGGCGAGGAGTCGGATACGGTACGGCCACTTGCCGGGCCGGGTGAGCGAGGGACGCTGGCGGACGTTCTGCAACCGGGCGTCTACTTCATCAATCCGAAGCTGCAAAAGGTGACGCTCGTCGAGATCGGTTTCAATGAGTACTCGCAGATCAAGATCAGTGATTCGGAGAACTATCGCATATCGTTTCCGTCGGATACGGGCTATCTGATCCGGGTGGGCGTGACGGTGGTTTGGGGAATTCACCCGAAGCATGCGGCCGAGATCATCAACGAATTCGGGAATGTCGACCGTGTTTTGGATAAGGTGATCGGACCGCAGCTTCGATCGATTTGCCGCAACATCGGTTCGACGTACGCGGCACGAGACTTCATTCACGGCGAGAAGCGCGAGAAGTTCCAACAGGATCTGACGGCGGAGCTTCAGCGGATCGGCGTCACGAAGAACCTCGAGGTGTTGATCGCCCTGGTTCGGGAAATCGAGGTCCACGCACCGTTGGCCGGTCCCGACGGGAGCGAGGTTACGGAGGATTTGAAGCGGACGATCCAGGAAAGCTACATCGCGATCGAGAAGCAGATTACCAAGGACAAGCAGCGTGAGGCGGCGACGGTGCGGGCTCAGCTCGAAGAGGAGCAGAAGAAAGTCGAGATCGCCCAGGAAACGATCAAGGCGGACACGCGGGTGATGGTGGCCAATGTCATGGCCGAAGGTGAGAAAAAGGCCGCGGAGATCGATGCCCAGGCGGCGCTGGACGTGGCGGGGATCCAGGAAGAGGTAGCGAAGCTGGACGCTGCGAGGATCGAGATTCTCGGGAAGGCCAACGCGGATGTGGAGCGGATGAAGAAGGAGGCGGAGGCGGAAGGCTACCGGTTGCTGGTGAACGCTTTCGGTAGCGGGCAGGCGTACAACCTCTACACGTTTGCCGAGAACTTCTCGCCCGAGTCGATTCGCCTGATCTTTGCCGGAGAGGGAACGCTGTGGACGGATCTGAGCCGGTTTGAGGAGCTTGGGGCAGCGAAACTGCTGCGACCAACGGCTGAGGAGACTCGCACGACCGCATCGCGTCGGCCGAATTAGGCTCTGCCTGAAAACGCGGCTCAGGATGGCGGCCACGGGCGGCTTGCCCGCCAGTGTCGTTCAGAACCGGTTCGTGAGCCCGATTGGGGCTGAGCCGATACAGGCGTTCATTGGTTTTCAGACAAAGCCTAGCAGGCCGCTGAAGAATGTAGCGTCGCCCCTTGTGGGCGACGAAAACCACAGTAAGACGCCACCCACAAGGGGTGGCGCTACACCTGGCAACCGAACGCGACTTCTTCAACAGGCTAGTCGAGCGCGGTTGTATCGAAACGGCAAGGCCCGGCCCGCCGGTGGACTGTTGATTCCGGCGCGGCCGGCTCGGCCTGGAGGCGGTGGGACGCCGGTGTCGAGGGTCGTTCACTGCCCTTCCGTTGGCCATGCATCCCGGCTTTTCACAGGTTCCGCGCTCGTCTGGTGCGCGGGGTTCATATTGACAAATCCCCTTCGGGCGTATCTACTTCCCGCGATCGACATCACGTTTAGCGGGAGGGCAGTTTGACGATGGCAACGACCGAGACGGGTACTGGCACGGGCGCACAGGCTTTGGGTCCAGGCAGCGACGAGGACGACGCGGCACGTACTCCGAACACGCCGGAGACCGCGCGTCGCGTGGCGTCGCTCAACCGCAATGAGAAGGTCTTCCACGTCGTGCTCGCGCAGCAGTTCGATCGTCAGGCGATCGAGCAGCTCTGTCGTACGGCGGACATGATTCGCGCGATTGGTCATGCGCGTGAGGGCGCCCAGTTTCTCCGTACGTTGCTGAGTCATCGGCGGGCGATGTTGTATTTCATTCAGCCGTCGACGCGAACGTTCCTTTCGTTCACCGCGGCCTGTCAGGTTGTGGGGATGCCGTACAACGAGGTGCGCGATCGGTCGACGTCGTCGGAGGTGAAGGGCGAGTCGGAAGACGACACGATCCGCGTGCTGAGTCAGTATTTCGACTTGATCATCATGCGCCATCCGGGTGAAGGCTTCGCGGAACACGTGGCGCACCTGCTCAACGATATGCCTCGGACCATTCCCGTGATCAACGGCGGTTCGGGGAAGGATCAGCACCCGACGCAGGCGCTACTGGACATCTATACGCTGTCGCGGAGCTTTGCGGCGGCGCCGCGTCCGGGCGGCGGAGATTCGAAGCGTGGGTCGGAGCGGAAGGTTGCGGGTCGCTACTCTCCGGACCTGTTCGTCGGGAAGACGATCGCGTTTGTCGGCGACCTTCAGCGCGGTCGAACGGTGCGGTCTTTGGCGTACTTGTTGTGTCGTTATCCTGGCGTGCGATTGCTGTTCGTGTCTCCGCCGGAGCTTCAGATCGGAGAGGACATCCTCGAGTATCTGCGCCGTTACGATATTTCGTATGAAACGAGCGACGACCTGCGTTCGCATATCGGTGATTGCGATGCGGTGTACATGACGCGTCTTCAGGACGAGTGGGATGTGGCGGGCGAGTCGAAGAAGATCGACTATGACCGTTTCAGTCTGAGCGAGGACATGGCCAAGCAGTTCAAGCCGAACATGGCGATTCTGCACCCGTTGCCTCGTCGTCATGAACTCGATCAGCGGCTGGACGTTCTTCCGCAGGCGAAGTACTGGGATCAGGTTCGTAACGGGATGTGGATGCGCGCGGCGCTGATCGCCACCATTTTCAACTCGGACGTGGCGATTCGAGATCACTATCACGACCATTACACGTTTTGAGCGGTTCCGCCCAGTCTGTGACCGGCGGGGACGTCGGATCATCTCGACTTTCCCAGGACGATCGGCTTTACACACGGTCGTTTTTTCAAGTGTTTGCTGCGGCCGGGTTGTTCATGACTGGTGTCGCGTTGCAGTTTCACTTCGGGCAATACGTCGAGTTCCTCGGTCATGGGGTGGACACACTCGGGCGGATTCTGAGCGTCAGTATGATCGGAACGCTGTTGATCCGTTTGCACGTCGGGCGTTGGATCGATCGATTCGGTTGTCGGCCGGTCTGGCTGGTGGGCACGCTTGCGGTGGCGTCGGCGGTTGGGACGATTCAGCTGACCGATCGATTGTGGTTGATCACGCTGTTGCGGATGATCTCGACCATGGCGACGGCCGCCGTGCTGACGACGTTGGCGGTGTTTGCGGCGCAGGTTGCGCCGGCGAATCGTCGCGCGGAGAGTATCGGAACGATCGGGCTGGCGGGTTTCGTCGGGATGATTGCGGGGCCGGCGCTGGGCGACTGGATCTTTTCATCGGCAACCGATTCGATCCTGCCGTATCGGCTGTTCTTCTCGGCGACGGCGTTGTGCAGTCTTCTGGCGGGCGGCGCGATGCTGGTGACGCGCATGCCGGGTTGTGGTGGGAGCGGCGGTGGTGGTGCGGACTCGTCGCAGGGTTCGACGCGAACGGTTCGCGCGCAATGGAGTGTCATCCGGCGACACTGGCCTGGGGCGATTCTTCTTGTCGGGCTCGTGTTCACGATGGCGTTTTGTGTTCAGTCGATGTTTCTCGAGCGGCTCGCGGAGGCGCAGGGGTTCAAGAACATCAAGCTTTTCTTCCTGGTCTACTGTCCCACGGCGATGGTGCTTCGGTTGGTATTTCGGCGGTTGCCCCAGCGGCTGGGTCGAAGTCGTACGTTGCTGCTTGGGCTTGGACTGCTTGGCAGTGGGCAGCTCTGCCTGGTGGGGGTGGCCGCGCAATGGCAGTTGATGCTGCCGGGCATGCTGATGGGTGCGGGACACTGCTTCATCTTTCCGTCGATGGTTGACTTGGGGGCGGAGCGTTTGCCGGCGGCGTATCGGGGAACGGGGACGGCCTTGGTCTTGGGAGCGGGAGATCTGGGTATGCTGATCGGATACCTCACGTTGGGTGAGTTGATCGACGCCGTGGGATTCGGCACATCGCTCCAGTTGTTGGCGATTACGGTGTTTGCCGGTGCGGCGGTGTTCGCGATTGCGCGTCGGCGGGATGTCTTTAGGCGGCGTGGACGGCGTCTTGGAGACGTGGCGGTCGCACGCGGCACGTAGTGTAGTGCGCTTGGTCGTTGGGGGGCGGTTTTGAGGAAGACGTTGTGACGGAGCCGGGGTCTGGTTCACATTCTGAGCCTCAGAGGGGGATTCGGCTGATCGGTTGAGATGGTGTGAGGCGTTGCGTGGCTGGGATCCGCTTGGCGATCGAGCCGACCCGGGGGGGCACGCGCCCTGGAACTTGCTGGGTGATCGGTTAGGATGGTTCGCCAAGCGGTGGCGCAGCCGCGGTCCTTTCGGCGATCGGCGAGGTCGAGGCGCGGCCTTTGGTCAGCGCGATCGGTGAGGACGGTGCGGGCTTGGGCCCGTGGACGAAGAAGCCACCCGTTTTGATGGAGAAGGGTTCCATGAAGTCAAGATCTTTGCGATTTGGATGGGTGAAACTTGCTATGTTGAGTGGTCTGGGTGTGACGATCGGGATCGGATGCGCAGATCGGTCTTGGAGCTTGTGGTCGGAGAATGAGGCGTCGCCCTCGGGTGGGGCCGGCGAGAGCAGCGAGGTCCTGACCCGCGCCGACATTGACGAGAAGTATCGCTGGGCCACCGAGACGATCTTCCCGAACAAGGCGGCGTGGGAGGCTGAGTATGCGGAGGTGGCGAAGATGGTCCAGCAGCTGGCGACCTACAAGGGGACGCTGAATCGCGGGGCGGATCATCTGTTGGCGGTCGCCAAGGAGAAGGACGATACGGAGTCGCGGTTGGATCGCGTGTATGTGTACGCGTCGCTTCTCTCCGACGAGGACACGCGGGTCGGCGAGATGCAGGGGATGGAGTCGCGGGCGCGATCGCTGGCGATCGGATACGGTCAGGCGATGTCCTGGGCGCAGCCGGAACTCTCTTCGATTCCGTTCGAGACGCTGGACTCTTGGATGCGGGAGAATTCCGAGCTGGCGGTCTACCGTCAGGCGATTGACGATCTGTTCCGGCAGAAGAAGTACATCCTGTCGCCGCGAGAGGAGGAGCTCCTTGCGATGGCGGGAGAGCTGCGGAGCACGCCGGGCAGCGCGTACAATTTCCTATCCAACGCCGACATCGTTTTTCCCTCCATCGTCGACGAGGAAGGCAAGACTCGGGAGTTGGACGATCAGGCGTTTTATCTGTTCATGCGCTCGCCGGACCGCAGTGTCCGAAAGGCCGCGTATGAAGGGATCGTCGGTACGCACGCGAAGCATCGCAACACGGCCGCGGCGCTGCTGAACGGCGCTGTGCAGAGCCATATCTACAACGTGCGTGCTCGCGGGTATGACAGCAGTCTGCAGGCGTCGCTGAGCGGACCGAACATTCCGGTCGAGGTTTACAACACGTTGGTCTCGACGATCAACAAGAATCTCCATCTGCTGCACCGATACCAGGAGATTCGCAAGCGTGTGTTGAAGCTGGACGACGGCGTTCATGCGTATGATCTGTTTGCGCCGTTCATTGCCGGTCAGAAGTTCGAGTATAGCTATGAAGAGGCGGTCGATACGATCACGGCGGCGCTGAAGCCGCTCGGTTCCGATTACCTCAAGGCGATGAAGAAGGGTTTTGATTCGCGCTGGGTCGACGTATTTCCGACGAAGGGTAAGCGAAGCGGGGCGTATTCGAGTGGGACGTATCTTACGCAGCCCTATATCTTGATGAACTTCCATGGCGGGTACGAGGACATGTCGACGCTGGCACACGAGATGGGCCACTCGATGCACTCGCACTTGTCGCGCAAGACGCAGCCGTACGTATACAGCGATTATTCGATCTTCTGCGCGGAGGTGGCGTCGACGTGCAACGAGATCATCCTGCAGAATTACATTCTCGAGCGCACGAAGGACCCGAAGAAGAAGCTCTATCTGCTTTGCGAGTTCCTCGAGGGGATTCGCGGGACGGTGTTCCGTCAGACGATGTTCAGCGAATTCGAGCAGCGGATTCACGAGATGGCGGAGGCTGGAGAGCCTTTGACGGCGGATTCGCTCGGTGCGGCGTACAAGAAGATCATGATGAACTACTATGGTTCCGCGTACACGCACGACGATCTCGTCGACAATTACTGGGTGCGGATCCCGCATTTCTACTACAACTTCTACGTGTACAAGTATGCGACGAGCTACTGTGCTGCGTCGAACATCGCTCGACGGATCATGAACGGTGAGCCGGGTGCGCTCGAGGCTTATCTGAGCTTCTTGAAGGGCGGGAGCAGCAAGTATCCCGTCGATCTTCTGAAGATGGCGCGTGTGGATATGACGACGCCCGAGCCGATGGAAGACGCGATGAAGATCTTTGAGGGGCTGCTGGATCAGACCGAGGGATTGCTGAATGAGCTCGGCATGATGAACTAGCGGCATCTCCGGCAAGGTTGTCGTACTTTCGAGGTGTCCGCTCCCTCACGGTCGCGGCTCGGAAAGAACGCGGAGCGCGGTTCGGTTGACGTCTTCGCTGCGAACAAAGTGGACGAAAATGGCCCGGCGGCCGAACGCCGGGCCGTTTTTGTGTGGCGACGCTTGGGCGGTGTGCGTACGTGTGGCGAAGGGGCTCGTTGTCGCTTTCGGTTGGATCCGGTGACTTTGCTTGACGACCTCCCGCGTGTGCAGATACGGTTGGACGCGATGGGCGATGTCGAATCCGCGGCTGGAGAGGCTTCGCGGGTGGTGTCGGTTGAAACAGGAGAATCACGTTGGGGATTCAGAGGATTGTCATCGGTCTTGCGATTGCGCTTACGTCCGGTGCCTGCCGGGCGCAAGACAACCATTTCGCGTTTGTCGGCGCGCGGATCATTCCGATCGTCGGGGATGAGATCGAGCGCGGCGTTTTGGTTGTAGAGGACGGGAAGATTGCGGCCGTCGGGCGGGAAGGCGGCGTTTCGATTCCGGCGGGAGCGAAGCGCGTGGATGTGTCGGACCATGTGATCATGCCGGGGCTGGTGGATACGCACAGTCATATCGGCGGGATCGGCGGGGCGGACGGTTCGGCGCCGATTCAACCGGACGTGCGCATCTACGATTCAATCAACGTTCTTCATTCGGGATTTCGGCGCGCGGTGGCGGGTGGTTTGACGACACTCAACATCATGCCCGGTTCGGGGCATCTGCTCAGCGGGCAGACGGTCTACGTCAAACTTCGCGGCGGCAAGACGATTGAAGAGCTGAGCATTCGCGGGGAGGACGGCGAGCCGCTCGGCGGGATCAAGATGGCCAACGGGACGAACTCGCAGCGAGCAAAGCCGTTCCCCGGAACGCGGGGGAAGTCGGCGGCGCTGGTTCGGGAGAAGTATGTCAAGGCGCAGGAGTATCGCGAAAAGATCGCTCGGGCGGAGGATGATCCGGAGAAGATGCCTCCGCGCGATCTGGGGCTCGAGGCGCTGATTGAAGTGTTGGAGGGCAAGCGGATCGTTCATCACCATACGCATCGACATGATGACATCATGACGGTCTTGCGGTTGGCGAAGGAGTTCGGCTTTCGGGTCGTGCTGCATCATGTGAGCGAGGCGTGGAAAGTGGCGGATGAGATCGCGGCGGCCGGCGTGGCCAGTTCGGTCATTCTGGTCGATAGCCCGGGCGGCAAGCTGGAGGCGGTCAACCTGATTCACAAGACGGGGCGCGTGTTGGAGCAGGCCGGTGCGAAGGTGGCGTTCCACACGGATGACTGGATTACGGATTCTCGGCTTTTCCTTCGGATGGCGGCGTTGGGTGTTCGCGCGGGGATGTCTCGTGCGGGTGCGCTCACGGCGCTGACGTTGGCGGGCGCGGAGATGTTGGGTCTGGAGGAACGTGTTGGTTCGTTGGAAGTCGGGAAGGATGCCGACTTCGTGATCCTGTCGGGCGACCCTTTCAGCGTCTACACCAAGGTTCTGGAAACGTGGGTCGAGGGTCAACGGGTGTTCGATCGCGATGATCCACAGGACCATCTTCATGCCGTGGGCGGGTATGGTGCGGGGGATGATCTCGCGCCGTACCTTTGCTGCTTTGATGACGGAGGAAATCAGTGATGACTTTCGGCACACGATTGCGGCTGCGTTTGGTGTTGGGTGTTGCGGTTCTGGGCTCGATTCCTGCGGCGGAGATGGCGGCCGGTCAGGTGGCGGTTCGCGGGAAGACGGTCTATACGATGGCGGGGCCGGCGATTCGGGATGGTGTGGTCGTCCTTCAGGACGGGAAGATCGCCGCGGTAGGTCCGGCGACGGACGTATCGATTCCCGAAGGCATGCGCGTGTTGAGTGCCGAGGTCGTGACACCGGGTTTGGTGGATGCGCACACGACGGTCGGACTGACGGGCATCTTCAATCAGCCTCATGATCAGGATCAGATCGAACGGTCCGCGCCGATTCAGCCGGAGTTGCGTGCGATTGATGCCTATAACGCGCACGAAGAGCTGATCCGCTGGGTGCGCAGTTTCGGTGTCACGACGATGCACACCGCTCATGCGCCGGGCGAGTTGGTTTCCGGTCAGACGATGATCGTCAAGACGGCCGGCAACACGGTCGGAGAGGCTGTCCTCGTCGAGACGGCTGCCATTGCGGCGACGGTGAGTCCCAGGGCGATCAAGCGTGAGCGGGGTAAGTCTCCGGGTACGCGCGGAAAGCTGATGGCGATGATCCGTTCCGATTTGATCAAGGCGCAGGAGTATCGCCAAAAGCGAGGTGCGGTCAAGGAGGACAAGACGCCGGACCGAAACCTGCGATTGGACGCGTTTGTTCGTGTACTCGATCGAGAGATTCCGCTGATGGTGACGGCGAATCATGTGCAGGATATCGATGCGACGCTGCGGCTGGCGCGTGAGTTCAACATCCGTGTGTGGTTGGACGGGGCGTCAGAGAGCTATCTGATGATGGATGAACTCAAGGCAGCCGGGATTCCGGTTTTCATTCACCCGCTGATGGTTCGCGCGTTCGGCGAGATGAAGAATATGAGTTTCGAGACGCCGGCCAAGCTGAAGCGAGCCGGGGTCGCGTTGGCGTTGCAGAGCGGGTACGAGAGCTATGTACCCAAGACGCGGGTCCTGTTGTTTGAGGCGGCGATTGCCGCGGCGAATGGATTGTCCTTTGAAGAGGCGCTCGGGGCGATCACACGCGATGCCGCCCGTATTTTGGGTGTCGATGACCGTGTCGGATCGCTCGAGGTGGGCAAGGACGGGGATGTGGCGCTCTATGACGGCGACCCGTTCGAGTACACATCGCATTGCGTTGGTGTCGTGATCGAGGGACAGGTCGTACACGACAAGCCCCGCTGAGTCGGGGATCGAGAGGGTGGTGGGGCGCGGCGTCCTGCGGGGCCGAGACGGCTCGTCCAGGCGTATCGCACCGGTCCTTCACGCGGGGTGCGGCGGGTGTTGACCCGCGACAAGCGAAAAGGGGTCATGCTTTGCGCAAGGGGTGCCCGATAGAGCCGTTAAGAGTGTGTTCGACCGTTTTCTGCGTATCCAAGGCGGACGGTCGTGCTTGCGCGGATGTTGCCGGGCTCTGGTTCCTTTCGAATGACCGCGGTTTTCACGGGCGGATTCGATCGGCGACCAGGCACGCGGCACGGGTCACGCTTCGTGTTTCATGTGGGAGGTTCACTAGAATGCAGTTTCGGAACGGAAGTTATGGCTTGAAGATGGGATGGGCTGCGCGAAGTATCTCACGGGTGGGCAATGTCGGTGCGGTTTTGGTGCTGGCTGTTCTTGCGTCGGGATGCGACCCTTGCATGAACAACCCATGTGACGACGGGGTGGCCTGCAACGGTCTGGAGACCTGCGCGGCGGATGGCGGTCAGGCAGTCTGTGCGGATGGTACGGCCGTACAGTGCGATCCGCCCACCGTTTGCACGGAACCGGATGGGGCTTGTGTCGATCCGTGTGTGGACATGGACTGTGATGACGGTGACGAATGCACGATCGATTCGTGCGAAGTCGATGGCGAGGGTGTGGGATCGTGTAAACATGAAGACGATCCAGGTTGCGGCGATCGTGACGGAGACGGTATCCTCGACGGCGACGATAACTGCCCGGACGACCCGAACGAGGACCAGGCCGATAGCGATGGTGATGGCGTCGGGGATGTGTGCGAGGAGGGAACGGTCGTTCCTCCGGGTCCTGATCTGGGCATCTTTGTGGATTCTCCCGGCAACTTTGCCACCGTGGGCGGTACGTGTCCGGATCCGGACAATCGGGTCACGCTGGTAGCCACACCTGAGGGCCTCGTGCTTCAAGGGTTTGGAGAGAATGATGACATTCCGCTGGTCGTCGACGTTCCGCTGCAGACGGCGACGGGCAATGACGTCATCGTCAACGGTGTGGGCGGCCACGACGTTACCCTTGCGCTTCCGCAAGAGGGTGGGGCACCCGGTACCTTCGGCGTCACGTTCTTGGTTCCTGATCCGTTCGCCCAGTGTTTCACCGGCTTTGTACCGCTGGAACTGGACTGTTTCGGTTCCACGGGGCAGGGGACGATCAGCCTGGATGTGGAGGACACGACCTGTGCGAATGGTATGAGCCTTGACCTGGCGTCGGCTGGGTTCGATTCGTCGGTGGTTGAGCTTGATCCGCCGCCGTACGCGACGGGAACCGACATCCAGACGGAGCTGGTTCAGCTCGAGCTGAACGCGGACGGCGGTCCGACGCTTGGATCGATCACGATCCGTGAGCGAGACGACAAGGCGTCGACCGGATTGATCGAGAACGTCGTTACGCGCGAGAACGGCGATTTTCTCAGTGGAGACAGTTTCTTCGACGTCTTCGTCGAGATCGACGTCGCGGGGATGGGGCTGACGCTCAATACGGGCGACAGTCCGTTCCGGCTGGACGCGGGAACGATTACGGAGCTACCACCGCTGAGCAGCGATTATCTTCCACCGCCGTCGGCGGAGCCGCTGCGGTTGTTCAATGTCGATACGTCGGAGCACGTCGGCTGGTTCTGCCATACGCAGCACACGCCGGCGGAAGTTGTTCCGTGTGAGTAAAAGCGTGGCCTAGGAAAAGGCGGATGGAATGCCTCGACGTTCCATCCGCCTTTTCGAGATGGCGAACTCTCGCGGCAATGCAGGACGACCGGCCGGCCGATCGCGAGGCACGAATCAACGGCGAGCAGCGAGAGGGTCGAGTTCCCTTCTCGCTTCTCGCCGTTCTCTGTTTGCTCTAGGCTCTGTCTGAAAACGCGGCTCAGGACGGGACCACTGGCGGCTTGTAGCAGCGTAGGTTCCGCTGTGCGGCCGGGTGCCATGGCCAAGCGAAGCGCCGCCATGTTCCTCCCCGCGTGCCATCCCAAGCCGACGGCGCGGGCATGTTGTGTGATACCGGCCTCCAACCGCTGAAATTCAGTCCGCTCGGGTGCCACTGGCGGCTTGCCCGCCAGTGGCGCTCAGAACCGGCCCGCGAGCCCGATCGGGGCTGAGCCGACACAGGCGTTCATTGGTTTTCAGACAAAGCCTAGTCCACGTTCACGTCCAAAGACCTCACCATGAAGCCGAGGATGTCTGCGGCCTCGGCGATCTTCATGCTGGTTGGCTTGCCCGCACCGTGTCCGGCCTTGGTCTGGATTCGGATCAACGTCGGCTTGGGTCCTGCTTGCGCGGCTTGCAGCGCGGCGGCAAACTTGAAACTGTGGGCGGGGACGACACGATCATCATGATCGGCGGTTGTCACCATGGTGGCCGGGTACTTCGTGCCCTGTTTGAGGTTGTGATAGGGCGAGTAGGCGTGGAGCGCGTTGAATTCCTCCGCGTTTTCGGAGGAGCCGTAATCGGAGACCCACGCCCAGCCGATCGTGAACTTCTGGAATCTGAGCATGTCCATGACACCGACGGCGGGCAGGCAGCAGCCGAATAGATCGGGGCGTTGCGTCACGCAGGCTCCGACGAGGAGCCCACCGTTGCTGGCTCCCTGGATCGCGAGCTTGTCGGACACCGTGTAGTTGTTGTCGATGAGCCACTCGGCGGCGGCGATGAAATCGTCGAACACGTTCTGCTTGACGAGCTTCATGCCGGCGGTGTGCCATTCGCGGCCATACTCGCCGCCTCCGCGAAGGTTGGCGACGGCGTAGACGCCGCCCATTTCCATCCACACGAGGCTGGATACACGGAATCTCGGCGTGATGGGGATGTTGAACCCGCCGTATCCGTAGAGCAGCGTCGGGTTGTTGCCGTTGAGCGTGATGCCCTTCTTGTGCGTGATGTACATGGGGACACGCGTGCCGTCTTTGCTGCGATAGAAGATCTGATTGGTTTCGTAGTCGTTTGCGTTGAATGCGACGTCGGGCTTTCTGAAGACGCTGCTTTGCCCGGAGTTCATGTCGTATCGGTAGATCGTTCCGGGATTGGTGTAGCTGCTGAAGGAGTAGAACGTCTCTGTGTCGGAGCGCTTGCCGTAGAATCCGCTGGCTGAGCAAAGTCCCGCGAACTTGACTTCGCGATTGAACGTGCCGTCGAGATTGAAGATCTTCACCTGCGTGTGGGCGTCCTTCAGGTAGGAAGCGACAAAGCGGTTCCCGACGACGTTGACGGAGCGCAGCGTCTCTTCGGTCTGAGGAATGATCTCCTTCCAGGCGTAGCGATCCGGATGGCGCGTGTCGATGGCGATCACCCGGCCGCGGGGGGCGTCGTGGTCGGTGCGGAGCCAGAACACGGGACCGTCATTGTCGATGAAATCGTACTCGGCCTCGAACTCGTTGATGAGTTCAACGATGTCGCTGTCGGGGTCCAAGAGGTCTTTGTAGAAGAGTAGGTTCTTGCGCTCGGTACCCAGCGATACGGTGATGATGAGGTAACGCCCGTCATCGGTTGCGTATCCGCCGAAGCCCCAGTCTTCGTGGTCTTTGCGTTCATAGACGAGTGTGTCAGAAGCTTGAGGGTCGCCGACGCGGTGGTAGTAGAGCTTCTGGAAGTAGTTGGTGTCCTGGAATTCCACGCCTTCCTTCGGCTCGTCGTAGCGACTGTAGTAGAAGCCCTCTCCATCCTTGCTCCAGGACATCCCGGAGAATTTGACCCACTTGACATGGTCCGGAAGGTCGTTGCCTGTCTCAACGTCGCGGACTCTGACGTCCCGCCAATCTGAACCGGAGGTCGAAGTGGAGTAGGCCATCAGTTTTCCGTCTTCGGTGAATGTTGTTCCAGCCAGGGCGACGGTTCCGTCGTCGGAGAGCTTGTTGGGATCAAGAAGTACGCGCGGCGATGCTTCCAGCGAATCGACGGTATAGAGGACGTCCTGGTTCTGGAGGCCGTCGTTCTTCTCGAAGAAGTATCGGTTGCCGTGCTTTTCGGGAAGTCCGTACTTCTCGTAGTTCCAGAGTTCGGTCAAGCGAGCGCGAATCGCTTCTCGTTCTGGAATGCTATCCAGGTAGTCAAACGTGATTTCGTTCTGCGCTTTGATCCAGGCGCGGGTCTCAGGCGTGTAGGGGTAGGGGTCCTCCAGCCAACGGTAGGGGTCTGGGACTTTCGTGCCGTGGTAGTCGTCGACAACGTCGCTGATGCGAGCGTCGGGGTAACGTAGCGACCCGGCGGTGAGGCAGCCCATCGGGAGTAGGAGAATCCCGATCCCCAGAAGCGAGTTCAGCAGATGGCGAGCGAGCGACTTTGATGGAACCATGGGTGTCCTCCTTCGTTGCGTTGAGTGACGGATTCTAGGGCTGTCTTGTACACCGGCGTCAGAGTCGATGCAAGAATGCGCCCGCCTTTTCCGTCTCGATGGTCGCTGCGTGGGGCGACCCGCCAGGTGGTGCCGTTGCCTCGGTTTCTGCTACGCCGGCGCCGGCGGTGGGTGATCCTGTCGCGCGGATCGGTTTCGGCATCGATTCTCGAATCGGGTAGTATGCGGTTATGGATGATCCGCGACTGGATGCGATTCGGCAGCGTATTGCCGCGCTTCCCAAAGCACCCGGCGTCTATCTCATGAAGGACGCGGAGGGGCGCGTTCTGTACGTCGGGAAGGCCAAAGACCTCCGCTCACGCGTCAGCAGCTACTTCCAGCCCTCGGCAGACCTGCTCAACACGCGCGGTCCCGACATCTGCCGCATGGTGACCAAGGTCGTCGACATCGAGTTCATCGAGTGCGACAGCGAAGTCGATGCGCTGCTCAAGGAAGCTCGCCTCATCAAGGACATCCAGCCGCCGCACAACGCGATGTCCAAGGATGACAAGACGTTTCCCTACATCGAGATTACGACGCGAGACGATTTTCCCGGTGTGTTCGTTACGAGGCAACCGCGACTCAAGGGTAGCAAACTGTACGGCCCCTTTCTTTCCGCCTGGTCGGCGCGAAATGCCATCAACGCGCTGCAGAAGGTCTTCCTGTTTCGAACCTGCGAACTGGACATTCGCGACGGCGACGCATCGCGGCGTTTCTTTCGCCCCTGCCTGCTACACGCGATCAAGCAGTGCTCAGCCCCATGCGCGGATCTCATCGGCAAGGAAGACTACCGCAAGGACGTGGATCGGTTCAAGAAGTTCATGGCCAGCAAACGCAGTGCGCTGCTGCGGCAACTGACACGTGAGATGGATGCGGCGGCGAAGGGCCTGCGTTTCGAGGAGGCGGCTCAGGTCCGCGATCGGATCAAGGCGATTCAATCGCTTGATCTACACGGCGATCTTAACGAGAACGTTCAGCCCGAAGCGTTCTACGTGGATCCGCGCCGGGGACTGGAGAAGCTCGCGGATTTGCTCGGGCTCGAGGACGTGCCTCGCTGCATGGAGTGCATGGACATCGCGCACCTTCAGGGAGAGGAGACGGTCGGATCGCTGGTGTGCTTCATCGACGGCAAGCCGTTCAAGAACGCGTATCGTCGGTTCAAGATCCAGACGGTGGAGGGCAACGACGACTATGCGTCCATTCGTGAGGTGATCACGCGCCGGTACCGCTACGCGGCGGAAGGTGAGGAGCTGTATCCCGATGTGATTCTCATCGACGGTGGACTGGGGCAGTTGCACGCGGGGCTCGAGGCGTTCAGCGAGATGAACATCCGCCCGCCGATGGTGATCTCACTGGCCAAGCGCGAAGAGGAAGTCTACATTCAAGCGAAAAGCGCACCGGTTCGATTGTCGCGCAACAACGAGGCGCTGAAAGTGCTGCAATCGATGCGTGACGAGGCCCACCGGTTTGCTCAGCACTATCACCACATCCTGAGAAAGAAGAAGACCTTTGACGCCGACGTGGCTGAGGGGCGCAGGCCACCTGGACGGGGGGGGCGGCAAAGTTGACTTCTGATCCGAAGGCTTCGGAGCCTTCTCGGGCAGTCGCGCCGGGAATCCTCGTCGATGTCGACGACGACCCGGCGGCGCACAAGCTCCCGCCGTCGGCGCTGCTTGTTCCCATGGTGGTGACGGCGGTGATCGTGGCCATCACTTTGCCGGTTATCAACGCGCGTGGAGGTACGCCGGGCGACTGGTTCGTCGGCGGCGTTACCGTGGTCGGATTTGGTGTGTCGTATGTTCTGGTCATTCGGGGTCGGGGCCTGCGCGTTCGTCGTCGCGTTCAGGCTATGGTCGCTGACAGCGCTGACGAATCCTTCGATCGTCTGGCATCGCAAGTTCTCAGCGCAAAGTGGGGGCAGATGAGTCTGCAATTCGTTTGGCGCGAGTTCGCCGGCGCGATGGTTGCGTGCGGTCGATTCGGAACCACAGTCCGTACGGGGGTTCCTGCGTTTCGTAGGCCGATCGAGCCGATTACGGTTCCCTTTGAACCGACGCCTTTGAACGAGGCGGAACCCGCATTTTCGGGGCTCACAGGGGCCACCGGGCTCGATGCCGCCCAGGCTACTGCGACGGCCGCTGACGCGTCGGTGTCACGATTCCGGCGCAACGTCGGCCTTGGCGGTGGATGGGGCGCTCTGATCATCTTCGCAGGCTTCAGCGTATTCGCGGTGGCGAGGGCCATTCAGGGAGGGCGGGTTACAGCCGGGTCCGTGATTTGGGTCTTGGCCCTCACGACGATGC
The DNA here is from genome assembly GCA_029260135.1 of Phycisphaerae bacterium. Lineage (GTDB taxonomy): Bacteria > Planctomycetota > Phycisphaerae > UBA1845 > UBA1845 > OFTM174. The sequence continues at coordinate 25,395 of JAJDDV010000114.1, forward strand.
TCTTGGGCATCGGGCGGAGCCCGGCGTGGAATCCTCTCACGCAGTGGCTGCTGGTTCCTGGTGGACTTGTTGTTCGAAAGTCGGGTCGCTTCGGCCGGGTGTGGGACATGCACCTATTCGATCGTCGTTCCGGCTTCCTCGGCGTGCACCAAGCGCACAAGCAACAGTGCATGGTCTGTGTCGCCGACGCCGATTCCAGCCATCGTGCCATCGTCACGCAAAGCGAAGCCACGCTGCTTCTCCGCGCGTGGCTGAGCCCGCTACCGCCGCCGGCGGAAGAACGGCTGGGGGATTTGTTGTAAGCGCCGGGTGCCACTGGCGGCTCGCCCGCCAGTGTTCTGAATGGTGCCCAGAACGCAGGGCCCTCGCGCCTGTGTGTGGCACCGGTTTTCAACCGGTGGCAACGACGCCCTCGAACCGATCGCCTGCGAATCCCACGTAGGGTCCGCTGTGCGGACCATCTGCCTGACGTGCGGCCTACAATGATCTTCCGTCTTCCCCGATGTAGCGCCACCCTTCATGGGTGGCGCACCTGTGTGGCACCGCACCTCGTAGGTCTCACTATGCCGACCGAGCATACGCCGCCGGATTCCGAACGCCGGACGTCTCCGCGCAACAAGTG
>JAJDDV010000115.1 GCA_029260135.1 Phycisphaerae bacterium
CGTGGCCGTCGAGCCGCTGACCGGCGGACGGAGGGTCCAGGCCTTCTACTCGACGCGATACGATGCGTCGGCCGAGCAGGTGCTGACCTGGTATGCGATGCGCTGGTCGATCGAGGTGGCGTTTCAGAGCAGCAAGACGCATCTGGGCTTCGAGGAGCCGCAAGGCTGGACGCGACGCGCTGTCGAGCGTACGGCGCCGACCGCCTTTGCCGTTGAGCACGCGAACAGCCCCTTCGGTCAGTTCGAGGTCTTTGGGGTACAGCGTGAGGGCCTCGTTGATTCGCAGTCCGGTGCGGTAGAGCAGGGCGATTAACGCTCGGTTGCGGATTCCCGTCGGCGCGTGACGGCCGCACGCTCGCATCAATGCGCAGACTTCGGCATCGGTGAGAACTTCCGGCGGTAGGCGACGTATCGGGCCGTTTGGTTCAGCGCAGTTCGATCTCTCTCTCATGTGTCACCTCCTGGCATTCTTGAGCTACGCTTTTCCTACAAAGCGTAACTCAGTCCTACCTCTGAAGGGCGACCCCAGCAAGAACGTAACTCCTTGATGGAATGCACCCACAGTGGAAAAGTAAAGGTTGGGGTTAGGTTCTGGCCCGATTGCCACAGGCCGGAAGCAGTCAGATGTTTCGGGGCGGCTAAGGCAGCGGCATCGTTGGTTTCCTCGAAGTCATGGCAGCGGCGTGTATGGGTCGTTGTTAGGGCCCGATGTATACCCTTTGCGGTTCGCTTACAGGAGCCGACCCGGCGGCATAGAGGGCGAGGGCCAGTGCCGTCCATCTGTCTGCGTGACTGCCCGCTTCACGGGGAGCGGCGTAACGTACATTACCAGCAATGGTCACAGTTCGCTGCATCGAGTGCAGGTCGTCGATCAGGGGCCGGCGGTCAGGAATGCTGACATCGCCGCGTTGGAATGCGGCCAAGATACGCGAGGCCAACGACTCCTTGAGCGTGATCTTCCGCTCGTCACCGTCCAGGGCCTTGAACAGCAGTTGCAGCAGCCCGACGAGCTTGTCGCCCGAACGCGCGTCGCCCTTGACGGTGCGAACGAGCAGCTGCGTGATACCCTCGTAAACCAGTCCGGCGACTACGTCGATGTTCCGAGCCTCGTCAGGATCCATGCCGAGCTGCTCAGCGATCTTGGTCAGTTCGGCGCGCGTCTTGGCGGGCTTCACGCCCACGCGGCGCAGAGCTGCCGCCAGAGAGCCGGACTCTCGAGGTCGACCCGAGGGGTTTCCGCTTTCACCAGGCTTCCACCGGTACTGCGTGAGCCACGGCGCACGCACCTCGCTCGTCGACTTCTCATTTGATGCGGGCGACGCGTTGGAATTCCGTTCGGTGTTGTCGGGTTCGTTCGTCATATCCGCCCCTCGGATCCACGAGACAGCTCGGTCATACCGCGCTCCGTTCGGTGTCACCGGATGTCAGCGAGACAGTTAGGAATCGACAGGAATTCCATCTGTTTTTCCCTTGATGTCCTCGCGGCGGCTTGCCCTCATGGAAGCGTGAAGAACGCCGCCTCGCGCGGTGGCGACAGTACTCTCTTGTAGGAGACATGCGATGAAGAAGAAGACGAAGACCAAGGCCAAGAAGGCGAAAAAGACCACGAAGGCCAAGGCCGCAGGCAAGGCGGCAAAAGCGTCGAAGACGGCGGTTCAGAAGAAGCCCAAGCGCGTTGGCGCACTCGATGCAGCCGCACAAGTGCTGACCAAGGCAGAGCAGCCCATGCGCGCTCAGGAACTGATCACTGCGATGGCCGAGGATGGCCTGTGGTCCAGTCCCGCGGGCAATACCCCGCACGCCACGTTGTACGCCGCGATGCTCCGTGAGATCGCCGCCAAGGGCGAAGCGGCACGTTTCAAGAAGGTCGACCGCGGGATGTTCGCGCTTAACATGTAGTGCCAATCCGATACGACTCCTTTCTACTCAGCACCCCGAAAGCGGGGTGTTTCTTCGGGTGGCTCAGACTCTGCCCGCCCTGGTGCCTGAAACGGTTCAAACCCGAAGCGGAAGTCGCGAGCCTCTGGATCAGGGTCGCTTGCGAATCGCCGGCGCAGTGCATCACGCATTTCCGAATGCAGTTCGAACCAACTGACACCGTCGCTGCCAATGGAATCTGCATGGAACCGGAGCATCTTCGACTCCGAATGCTGCTTCATCTCGATGACGACAACGACCCAACGCTCCAGGCCAAGTAATACAACAAAATCGAACAATCCCCTTGTTATGTATGCACGAGCGAACTCGCTCCACATCTCGGACCATTGCTCCGGGTCATTCGCGCCCTCTACCGTCGTCATGAACACACGGGGCTGGTTCGTTATCGTCGAAGTCACGATAAGATTCTGGTCGCGCACGCACGTGGCAACGCCCGGCCAGATCTCCTTCCCGGGCTCGTCGATTAGGTACAGCAAGTCCGGCTGCCAGGCTATCGTCTCACGGGACACAGACAGCCCGGTGAACGAACCGCCCACGCCGTCATCGAGCAAATAGTCATGGACACCGAGGCTCTGAAGCGCCCCGAGAGCCGCTGCGAGGTAAGCCGCAGATCCCTGACGCTCTACCGCGAAGAGCCGCTTGAGCAGTTCCTGCGTCATACTCTTGTGCATTGCACGAACGCTGCCAAGCGGAACGCCCTCGCCGTGCCCGAGTTCCTGGAACGTGCCGGACCCATCGTGATTGAAGGAGAACAGTCGTGGACAAGGCTCGCCTCGCCAGGCGACAACGAGTTGCGCGGTGTGCTGAATCGGAAAAGGCCCGTTACTCACAATCATCTCACGCAACGCTGCCTCGGGATCGCGGAGTCGCCGGTAGGCCCGAAAGACACTTGACGCCAAGTCTCTCGCCAGTCGGAAGTCGCCGCACAGCCCTATCGCCAAGTCATCGTTCACGACGATCTTCAACGCGCGTTCTGCGACCGAGTCGCTGCCGTCGACGATCTGGCGCTCTCCGAAACTTGAGTGATCGTTGATCGATGTCGCCGCGCCGGTGATCATGCTGTCCGCAGCGATATAGACGTTCGACCGAGTTTTCCAGCCAAGTACGTAGCTCATGGTAGTCCAGGGTATGATACAACCGCCTCCCCATCCTGGCACATCGCCTTCCGCCCCGTGAACTGTTCCCAGCGCTGCACGATCACATCGCAATAGAGGGCGTCGAGTTCCATCAGGAACGCACGACGTCCAGTCTGCTCCGCTGCGATCAACGTCGAGCCGCTGCCACCGAAGAGGTCGAGCACGTTCTCGCCGACGCGCGACGAGTATTGCATCGGGCGAATGGCCAACTCAACTGGCTTCTCGGTTAAGTGAACCATCTTCTGCTGGGGGACTTTGTCCACGTGCCACACGTCGCGGATGTTGTTGGGACCGAAGAACTGATGGCCCGCACCACTGCGCCATCCGTAGAAACACCACTCGTGTGCAAGCATGAAGTCTCTGCGGCAGAGGACCGGCGCGTTCTTGGTCCAGATGATCTGTTGGTGCCAGAACAGGTCACACTGCTTGAGGACGGGAGGGTAGTTGCCGAGATTCGACCATCCGCCCCAAATATAGAACGAACGCCCGGGCAACAGTACACGGGCGATGTTGCCGAACCACTTGGCCAGCAGGTCGTCACAGGCTTCGTCGGAAATGAAATCGTTCTGCAACGGCCGGTCTTTCGCTCGCATCTTCCCTTTGGCGGCCTTGGCCATGTTGGGGTTGCGAGCCACGTCGAAGCCCTGGTGATGACCGAGACCTTTGTTGTCGACCGGTACGCGTCCCTGATCGCAGCGTTTGGGGCCCTTCTTCTCGCCCTCGAGATACGCCGCGTAGGTGGCCAAGCCGGCGGCGACAGCGTTCTTGCTCCGCGGCTCGACCTTCACGTTGTATGGCGGGTCGGTGTTGACCAGATGGATCGGCTGCCCATCGAGCAAACGGTCAACGTCGGACGCTGACGCGCTGTCGCCGCACAGCAGCCGATGGTCGCCCATGATCCACAGATCTCCCGGCCGCGTGATCGCCTCGTCCGGCGGATCGGGCACATCGTCGGGGTCGGTCAGTCCCTGCTGTACGCCGGGATCGAGCAGCTTCGCCAGCTCGTTGTCATCGAATCCGAGCAGAGAGAGGTCGACGTCCAGCTCCTGCAGCTCGGACAATTCACTCGGCAGGATTTCCAGATCCCACTCGGCCAGGTTGCTGGTCTGATTGTCGGCGATGCGATACGCCTTGGCCTGCTCGGGCGTCAGGTCTTTGGCGACATGGATCGGAACATGTTCCAGCCCGAGCTTCTGCGCCGCCTTGAACCTCGTGTGCCCGACGACGATGACGCCGTCGGCGTCGACCACGATCGGCTGGCGGAAGCCGAACTCTCGAATCGACCGCGCGACCGCCTCCACCGCCGCGTCATTGACGCGGGGGTTGGTGGGGTACGGCCGAATGTCGGCCAATGGCCGAAGTTCAATGTCCATTTCTGACCTCCAAGTCCTTCGTTTCGTCCACCGCACCAGGCCTCGTCACGTACAGCGGGCGGGCCACTGCGCCGCACCCCGTTGGCCCCACACGCCCAGAGACGCCGCACGGACCAACGGGGCGAGGAAGACGTTCAAGTACGCCACCGGCCTCGTTCGTTCGCCCACGGGCCAACGCGGGACGCCCTGTGGACTACCCAGAGCCTAGCCAGGAACTGCGGCGGTCTCGCTCGAAACCTGCGACTGTTGCCGCGAATTGTTGCAGGTTCCACCGCGCCGCCTGGAACGATGAAGACCTTCTGTCACTTCTGTCACTGCGTCCGGAGCGAGTATGCCACAAAACACGTTCGGCCTCGGAAAGCATCTGTCTGTTCTGCGAGCAACGTCTACGCAAATCCCAAGACTCAAACCATTAGACGCACCCCTACGTACGGCACCCAACGAGGGTCCAATTCGCCGCTCTTTCAAGCGTATACGGCTGGCAGCGCGGAGTGCAACTGCAATGTTGGACCGACGAATCGGTTTATGATCGGAGCGATGTCAGGAAGTGACACGGACGGACTGAGGCGACGAGCGCATCGCAGGAATCTACGAAACGCTGCCGCTGATCCGGCTGCAGAGAAGCACCGCACAGAACCGCCGAGCGGCTCCTCGCACGAACGAACTCATCGCCGGTCCTGAATGGCAGGACCGATGCATGAAGCGAAAGCGGAAACGACGCGAGTCGCTCCCTGCCACTCCATTACGGTCTCCCGCGCCTGAAGGCACCCATATCGACGTTGGGGCCGGTCCCGTGTGGGTTGCGGCCAAGATCAATGGGCAGCGGTTCGGACGTATCGCCGTCCCAGTCGAGGTCGGCCGTATCGGGTGGGAGTACCGCGCGCTGACCTCGACCTGCGCACGGGGAGGCACTTCGCGGCCGAAAGTCCCTCGCTGCCGCGTGCGTGAACTGAGGATCCGCGTTGATGTTGCCCTGTCCGGGCCATCCGCCCTGCACGTCGCTGTGAGCAACGTCCGTCAACCCGCCGAGTGACGCACGGTTGTGAATCCCGTGGTTGTCTCCGCGGACGGCGGCGTTGCCCCAAACGATGCAATTGCGCAGCACGGACTTGCCGGGGTCATCGTAGAACGCACCGCCCATACCTCTGGTGGCGCGGTTCGTGGCAAATGTACAATTGGTGAACCGTGATTCCCCGGTCACGTTGAGGACGGCACCCCCATCTCGAGCTTCGTTGTCGTCAAACAGGCAGTTGACGAACTCGGGCGCGGTGTCATACCGATTCACGACCGCCCCTCCGCCGTAACCGCCCTTGTTTCCGTGGAACCGGCAATTGACGAACGTCGGCGCGCCATCCCAGTTCACCACCGCGCCGCCAAGCGACTCGGCGCGATTTCCCGTAAACACGCACTCGACGATCGTCGCGCGGCTGTTCATCAACTCCATTCCGCCGCCGTATTTCTTCAGGTCCACGAAACCGTCAGTAATCACAAATCCTCGCAACACGGCCGAGGAATCGTTCCCGTTGCTCGCGACACAGCGTCTCTCTCCACCTCCGCTGATGTACGTCGGGTTATCGACAGGGTCGCTTGCGGACGCGGCCGTCTCATCTCCGGCGAAACCGCCGTAGATCCTGACGCCGTTCTTCATGACGACGGTGCCCGCGTAGGTCCCCGCTGCCACCCAGACCTCGTCTCCCGACTCCGCACGGTGGACGGCCTCGATGAGCGACGTGTGGGCATCACTCCAGCTTGCACCGTTGGCTGCGCCCGGAGCGTCGTATCGTACGTAGATCGTTTCAGCACTGGCGGGCAGACAGACGCTGAAACACACGATGGTTATCACGTTCTTGTACACGAGACTATCTCCTTGAGCACAACAAACTGCCAGACTCTTCCTCTCGCCGCTACCCGTTCTACTCCTCGTCCGGTGGTGGCGGCGGTGGCGGCGGTGGATCAAGGTCAGCCGGACACGTGAGGAGGTCATCGGTGAAAATGAAGTGAGTACCACTGATTGCACCCAGGTACGCTGTGATGTCGCTAACAGTGATCTTCAAATCCAATAGTGAAGCAGGGCCCGTGGTGACTCCCAGCATATCGGCCCTTGCCTTGAGTGGAGATCCCGGATGCCCTCCGTACGCGTCGAGCATCGCAGTTTGATCGATAATGGTTACGACGCCGTCTGGCGGACACCAGAGGTCTAACGATCCTACTTCATCGAACGTGCAGGCTCCTGGAGCGGTCCCGCTGGTAATATCTCCCCAACGCGCAGTGCTGACGGTCAACGGTTGAGAATAGTTGGTTTCAACCGTGAGATCAACGCCTTCCGGGATCGACCGAATCTCATAAGTGGCGACCTCGTTGTCATTCTCTGTGCCTCCTATTCCGTAGCCTGGTACAATGCTCTCACTAAACACGTGAACGACATCGTACTGGGTCCATTCGGTGAAGTATGGTTGGAGGTCAGGATCGTGGCATTCCAGTTGAGCCGCCCAGAACGTCTCGCCGGTACACGGATTCGATGGCGTGCAGGGATTACTCAGGCCGCGCCCTCCGCCTTCCGAGATCTCGACCGGCTCGCCCACCCAAAGGACGGTGCCTACGAACGGCGACGGCGATGGAGGTTCGTATTCGCTGGGCGGAAGACCCATGATTTCTACGCGCATCGCTCTTTGGGTATACGAGGTACCCGGCACGAACGAGATGAACCGCATCTTGTCGTGGCCCGCGGTTCGCGACGGCTTTCCAGGAGTACCGAGAAAGCCCTCGCATTCGTCGGGAACAGCGCTGAGATTTCTGTCGATGCTCGCAGGTGGTATGGTCTGATTCAGAAGTACAGAGATCGTGCCCGCCGCAGAGTTGGCCGTGGCCAGATCGGGGCCCCCTACTCCGTCAAAGTTTCCGACGGCGATTCCGATGGGACCGTAATCACCGCTGCCCAGGCTAAACGGTACTTGGTCCAAGAACGTCCCCAGGCCCGTGTTGGCCAACACTGAGACGCTGTTGCCATTGGGATTGGTGACCACCACATCGGCGTACAGGTCGCCATTATAGTCTGCGATGGCCAGTCCATGATGGTATCCCGGCCAACTCGGAAGGGCGTAAGGGACGTGCGGCGAAAAGGTCCCGTTGCCTACGTTAAGCAGAACGGAGACGGTGCCGCTGCCACTCTTCGCCACGACAAGATCCGTCGCTCCGTCTCGATTCAAGTCGCCCGCAGCCACGGCATCCGCAACATCTGGCCACCCACCCACAGAATACGTGACGCCGGCGGCAAACGTACCGTTGCCGGTGTTCAGTAGAACTGAAACGGTACCGTCGCCGTTCGCCACGGCCAAGTCAGGCCCGTCTATGCGGTCAAAGTCGCCTGTCGTGATGGACGTAGGGTAGCGACCCACAGCTATGTCCGGGGTTGGAGTGAAAGTTCCGTTCCCGTTGTTGAAAAGCACGGACAAATCACCATCATTCATATTGGCTGTCGCGACGTCGATTCTGTTGTCGCCATCAAAATCCCCCGTGGCTATAGAGAACGCACCGATCCCCGCAGGATACGAACCGCTCAGGGTGAAGGTTCCATTGCCGTCATTGAGCAGTATGTACACCGCTGTGCTTACGATCACCGCCAAATCCAAACCGGTTCCGCCGTCGAAGTCGCCGATCTCAACGTCAAGTGGATAGTCTACGGATAGCACGTTGAAGCCCGGGCCGAACGTGCCGTCGCCAATGCCGAAGTACACGATGACGGCGCCGCCAATGCCCTGGTCGACCGCTGCCAGATCCAGGTGCGCATCGTTGTTCAGATGACCCATCTCGACCCTCCACGGGTTACCACCTGAACTCAACTCGCCGTCTACGAGGAACTCCATCGGCCCCGCGCTCAGATCGCATTCGTCCGGAACGCTGTTCCCATTGCAGTCCGGGACCGTGCCCGCCGTGTCGACACAATCGTCGACGCCGTTCCCGTTGCAGTCGATGGTCGAAACGCACCCCGCCTCATAGGCGCCCATATCCACGAACGGTGCGGTGCCACATCCGCCCCATGGACAATCGACAATCGTCAGTCCGTCCAAGCGCCGCGATCGGCCGGCTAGGTCCAGCGGTGACTTCTCGCCGAGATCACCATCTTCGTTGACATCGTCAGGATCCAGCGCCATGAGCGCTTCACTGCCAGCGTCCACGCTTGGAGACGTGTCGAGATTCTTCAGGCGATAGTCATAAATGGCCGGATGTACGAACTCCGGCGCATCGCCGGCGACACTTCCCAGGCTGCCTGCATCGAACGAGACGTCTCCAACGAAGTCACCCGTGCCATCCAGTTGCCGCACGTTGCTGTACTGTACAACGACGGTTCCGCTGCCCAGTGAGTTATCGATCTGCGCGCCGCTTAGCGCCTTGTTGCCCCAGAGAATCGAGTTGTTGATGGTCGTTGTGTCAGGGGCACCTTCGATGTACAAGCCACCCCCCTGCCCAGTCAGGAGACCGGCATCATTGTCAACGATCGTACAATTCGTGATTGTCGGCTTGAGCTGCTGGAATCCACTGTCGTCCTCCTGCACCCAGATGCCAGCTGCCTTACCCGAACCAGCGGTCGTATTCCGTGCCACAAGCGAGTTGACGACCTCCGCCGCACGTCCGTTCCAGATATACACGCCACCTCCGCCAACGCTCGCGTCGTTGGCGAGGACTCGCGAATTCACGATTCCGAACGCGCCCCCCGTCAGCTTGGCGGCGATACCGCCACCGGCTTGAGCGGTATTCCCTTCGATCAGACTCTTGACAATGCGTGCGTCGCAGGTGTCGGTCCCCGCCCCCATGCACGCAATCCCGCCTCCGTATAGCGCGGCGCTGTTGTCAGAGATGGTGCAGTTGCGAATCGTGGTGCCGAAGTTGTCACCTGAGCCATCGCCCTCCAGGCGGATCCCGCCGCCGCCAGCGTCGCCGGCGGTCGCCGTGTCGCTGCCGCCGGAGATCGTAAAGCCGTCAAGTGCTGTAAGTTCAGGGTCTGTCCCGATTCCCGCAACGACATTGTAGCTGTTCTCGGTTCTGTTCCCGAAGCCGGGCAGATCGTTGTTCGAAAGGTCGCCGCTGAGGACCGTCTCGTTGGCCACGAAGTCTCTCACGGCCACGCACATTCCGCCCGGGCAATCGGCGTCATTGGAACAGGCACCGCGTGCGCCGCCGCCTACGCATTCCCTGAGGCCGACCTCACCTCCAGCGAACCCGCCGTAGATCTTGACACCACTCACCAGTTCGAACGTGGCATTCTGGTCGCCCCCAATAATGCCGACACCCAGGTCCGGCCTGTACGTGCCTTCGGCCACCCAGATCTCGGATACGGCCACGCACGTATTTGCTGCCAGCGCAAGCGCATCCTGCAGATCGACATACGCGTCGGCCCAGCTTCTTCCGTTCCCCGCCCCGGTTGCGTCCGCATCGACAAACACGATCGGGCCCTCGCACTCATCCGGTACGTTGTTATTGTTGCAGTCCGCCGTACAACCTCCGGGATCGCTACATAGGAGTGGTGCCCCGGGCTGGCAGATTCCGTACACACAATCCTCTACGCCGTTGCATCCGTCTCCGTCATCACAGTCGGCTGCCACCGCGCAGGAGCGGGCTTCGAAACCGAAAACCTGGACGTCATCAATGTTCCAGCCGCAATAGCTGTTGAAATTATTAGTGGGTCCCAGGGTCCAGCGAAGATAGACCGTAGTTTCGCCGTCCGCCCACGCAGAGATATCGACCTCTTGAAGAGACCATGTAGTGTCAGCGATATTCTCTAACGCCATCCAGATCGGGTGCCAGGTTGCATTATCGACGCTCACACTCAGAGAAGCAGTATCGCGGGGCACTCCCTGGGCATTAAGAAATCCCTCCACACCGAGCCACCGCTGAAACCGGAGCGTCACCGAGCTTAGGCCCCAACAGTCAATCGCACTGGTCGTCAGATGCTGCGCGACCGTGAGGTTCCGCTCGTAGTTGCCATCCAGATTATAACCGTACACGTTGACCCCCGTGGCGCCGCTCGTGGGATCGGGGCCGCCATTGAGAAGAAAGGTCCCGCCACCGCCACCGGTAGGTTGACCGAACGCCCAAGAAGAGGTGTCAGGTTCCTCAACCCAGCCCGGATCGCTGGCCATCGTCCAGTCGTATTTAACGGCCAGCTCGCCTACCTGAAGTTCTATGGGATGGACGGTGTCCCGGCCGCCGGTGGTCGTCAGGTTCGCAATACTTACCATGTCCGAGTAGATTCCCACCGGAAGGCTGCTGGCAATTGCGTTGAACGACACCGTGACCGTCGCCGCGGCACCAGGCTGCAGCGTACCGTCAGTATTGTCGAGCGTAACCCAGTCCTGGTTCTTCGCCACGCTATACGTAATAGGGACGGCGGCGAAGTTCTCAAGGGTGTAGGTCTTGCTAGGAGGAGAGAAGGTGCCATCGGCAAGGCGCTTGGAAGAAAAGCCATCCCCGAGGGTCACCTCCAGATCGGGCGGTGCGATGTCATTGCTGATCAGGGGATAAATGGCTTCCATCGGAACGCCGCGGTTCGGACAGCTGCCGCAATGGTGGAGGGCGATGGCCTTGTGGCTCGATCGTACGAGCACAGGCGAACCCGAGCTTCCTTTTTCGCTCTCGCAATAGTAGCCAAGATCGGGGCCGGGCCTCTGCTCACAGCCGGGTTCATCGACCGAAAAGACCGAACACACCCCAGCTGGGTCGCTTGAATCCGTGCTGTAGATCCCGAGTTCTTTGGCGCGTCCGCGCGGATGTTGAGGGATGTAGATCGGCTCACCCAGTTCCGCCGCACGATCCTCAGTCTTTATATATCCGTAGGACGCAGATGGATTGTCCCTGACCTTGATGAGTGCATAATCGAGATCCCCGCTAAACGAAATGAGTGCCTCACCGTCGAACATGACGCCCGGATATCCGGATGTAAAATTGGCGTCATTACAGTTTGGCGCCTCGGCCATGAACTCGACATCGGTACTCTGAACGAGCGCAGTTGTGGGTCCTCCGTAGAAGCAGTGGTCGTTCGTTAGCAGATGGCCCGAGCTCGACACCAAGAAACCGGTGCAAGACCCACTGCCACCGACAAGTAATCGTGCCACGGCGCGACCGCGTGCGTACTCCGTCGGATGCGTATCCTCATAGCAGATGGCATTTTCTCTGTCGTCCGGAATGCAAATTGCTGCGGTTCCGCCTGAGGCAACGTCTCCAGCAACGTACTCGTCGATAAGGAAGCCCTGTCCGCCGCTCTCATTCACGACAATGAGTTTCAGGACCGCAGTATCGCCCTTGATGTGGCGGGCCCAGAATGTCCCGGCGCCCATCCTCCCTTGGTCGGTCAGAGTGTACTCCTGGCCCCCTTCCCTATCGGTGATGACTAGCCGATCGTTCGGTGCCAAGTCGAAGCCTGTAAAATGAACCGCGATATACGTCGCGTTCGGATGTGTCAGCACGTGAGACCAGGCAATGACCGGCTCCGTTGACCCACTGTAGCCCTGTGGCGTCGGAATGCTGCTTGGATAGTGCGTGCCGATGGTGTCCACCCCAAACGCTGGCGACGCCAGGAAAAACCCACACAGAACAGATATGCCGACTACCACAGTTCGATATCGTTGCATGCTTAACAAATCATCCCTTACAAACTGACCAGGACTTGAAGGGCGCGAAATGGTCCGAGTGGACCGAGACGGTGGATAATCAAGCAACTGGAAGTACCTGGCGTGCATCTCGTGTCGCATCGCTGAGATCTCCTTTCCTCGCCGCCTTCTGGGAAACGACGGTGTGTGCCGGAGGCGCCAAAGGCACAGAAACACCCTGGGGCCCTGTAGGCTATAGGAGGTTACCGCATTCGCGCCCGCCGCTGAGGCGCAATCTATGAACGTCCGAAAACACATGTCAAGAGTTTTCTTGTGACTGTCCTATTCTTTTTTGGGAGTCAAGCTCAATGGTGGTGGAGTTTTTCCAGGGCGGCGACATGGCAAGTTTAGAGCTCAAACTGACCGGTTTTCCGTCGCCACCGATGTACGCACAGCGGGAATGACTTGTTTTCCAGTGTCTTCGAGCCACACCGCTCGACCCAGCGCCGTGGCTGGTGCGGTTTTCAGTGCGTTCGGGTATCGGCGTAAGCCCTTGGGACATAAGCAGTTACATCGTTCAGAGGGCAAGAAGCGGTCAGTTTGAGTTAGAGGTCGAATACTGCTTCTCAACTAACTGTGGGGGTCTACGGGTAGCCGCAGCTTCGGTTACTGGGTTGGGACTGCTCACTACGCCGTCGGCGGAATGGTCCACATTTTTGAGAGATATGACGCTCGCAATGCGACGTCTTGCCCGAGACGATCGTCGTTTGCCGACTCGCTTCGAGGCTCGATTTGGGCTATGATCGCATACAGGGCGACGGCAGGAACTATGACGCAATCTAATGGTTTATCGGACGTCAGTTTATCTCGTAGTTGGACTCCTGGCATGTTCTGCGGAGGCCATGCCGGCTGAGCCAGGCGAACGCGTCATCTACGTGGATGCTTCTGCGACTGGAATCTACGACGGTGGCTCCTGGGCGAATGCGTACACCAACGTCCAGGACGCACTGGATGACGTGGAGTTGGCGGAGGATTGTCTTGCCGAATCACCCTGCGAGATATGGGTGGCC
>JAJDDV010000116.1 GCA_029260135.1 Phycisphaerae bacterium
GACCTTGCCGTCGACGTCTACTCGATCGCGGAGGCCGAAGCGGAACTCACCCGGGCCGTCGATTTCGCCGGCGCGCAGGCCGTGGACGCAGCGATCTGGTCTGTAGCCACACGTGAATCCGTTCGAGCCGTGATGGGTCTGCGCCAGAATGACCCGGCCACCGTCGCAACGATGGCCGGAGGCGACGGCGACGGCGATCCACTGCCCGTATGTTGCCTCGTCACAGATCCGTGCTGTGAGGCGCCGTCGAACGGTGTCGGCGTGTCGAAACCTCCGGGTCCCTCCAGCCGGGCGGAACCGAACACCGTCATCCTCGCAGCCATACAGGCCGTTGAATGCTGCCCATTCGGAGGAGGCGGAGGCGGCGGAGGAGGCGGCGGAGGGTCCGGAGATGATCCTCTTACCTGCGACGATTTTGTCTGCACGTGCTGTGCGTCGGCGGATGGAGCATCGGCGCCGAGCGCTGCAGAAGCGACATCAAACGCCAGTGCGTTACCTCTACTGTGCGTCTGCTGTCAGGTTGCGGAGGCGACGTGCGACGACGGCAACGCGTGTACCGTGGATCATTTTTGCGACTTGTTCTGCGACGGCGTAGACCCGACCGCCTTCATGACCATCAATGAGGGCTGTTGCGGTCACCATCGGAACTGCAGCGACGGCAATCTGTGTACGGTCGATTCCTGCGATCCAAAAATCGGCTGCGTGTTCACCACCGCGACCTGCGAAGATTACGATCCCTGCACCGAAGACTCCTGCGATCCAGCCATCGGTTGTCTGTTCGAGCCCATAGACTGTGACGACGGCGACCCCTGCACGCGCGATCTCTGCCACCCCATCTACGGCTGCGACAACCCGCCGCTTTGTCCAAACTGCTGCGAAGGAGAATGTTGTTCCCCCGGAGTGACGCTCTGTTGCACGAACCCGACTCGCTGCTGTCCCGACGGGGGGGCCTGTTGTGGAGCCGGCTGCTGCCCTGCCGGTACCTCCTGCTGCAATCCTGATTCCGTAACCTGTTGTCCCACGGGCTCGACGGAAACACTCGGTACCGAAGAACCCGACGGAACGACCAAACTCCGCTCCGGCGTGGATGGGAGCGCTGCAAGAACCACGGTCCAATCGACACCGGGCGGCATCGGGTGCTGCCCGGAGGCCAATCAATGCTGCGCCGACGGCCTTGAGTGCTGTGGGGCTGATGGATGTCAGGAATGCTGCGCCGACGCTGATTGTCTGCCCGACGAGAACGAGTGTACCGACGACGTGTGTGCGAACTGGGCTTGCGCGCACCCCAACAAGCCGGATTGTACGGCATGCACCGGCGGATGGTGCATTGCCGGCGCGTGCGATAACGAGATATGTTCGCTTCAGTTGGCTTCGGAAGCCGGCTGTCCGGGCGAACAAGTGACGCTTCAGGTCACCGGAACGTGCTCTCCTAACTGCGGCTCGACCAATTGGACGGTCACGAGTTCTTCCCCGAACGTCACGCTGGCCCCGAACAGTGGTTCGTTTTCGTGTCCCTCGGGCGGATCCACGGTCACGGCGATGATCGCGGCCAATGCCACGGCCGGACCCGTCTCGCTCACGCTTGCCGGAACGATGGCACAAGGCGGAACGTGCAGCGCGACGGGCACCGTTACGGTCATTGGCTGCCCGGACGACGGCAATGAATGCACCGATGAGGTCTGTGATGCCGGCGCCTGTAGTCACCCGGCGAAGCCGGATTGCACGGCCTGCACGGACGACTGGTGCATCGGCGGCGCATGCCAACCGTCGGGATGCTCGGTGTCGCTTTCCGGCGGTGATGCCTGTCCTGGAGGAACGGTCGATTTGGAGCTGATCGCCGACTGCTGGCCCGACTGTGGATCGATGAGTTTCGGCCCCGATCCGGGCAACCCGGTCGTTGGAGCCGCGGTGACCTACCCCGGGGACGTCCCCTGCGCCGGGGCCGCCCAGACCCAGACCGTCTCCGTAACGGTCGACGCGAGCCCGCCGTCAGACACGATCACGATCAGCGTCCTGGGCACCACGCCAAGCGGCGACACCTGCGCCGCCCAGGCGACCGTGAACGTAGCCAAGGTCGCGTCGCTGGTATGGGAGGAGCATGCCCCGGAGAGCACGCCGTTGGACACGTGCCCGAACAACGGTGGACGGCGAATCTTCCCAGGGAAGCGGTATGCTGTTGACCCATCGTCGTCGATCCGACAGGAGGTTGCCCTGAAAGCGACCATCACCCCGGTCATTGAGGGATGCACCGTCTACTACCGGACTTGGGATGTCGATGATCCGTTCGATCAGAACAACGCCGCCATGCCCAACGTCGGTATCATTGACAGCAACGCATCCGGCCCAGATAACCGGGGCGCCGACCCGGGCGTCGGTTCCTGGTCGGCTGTGACCGACGCGGCCGGCGTGGCCAGGCATTCATTGAGCGTTTCCATGCAACCGGGGAACAACTACCGCGCAGGAGCGTCTACCGACGCGGACGCCATGAACGACGCCACCCAGGCGCAGGCTGATGCGGATGCACCACCGGAAAGTGTCGTGTTCACGGAAATGCTCACGGTGTGGCGCAAGCTGTGGGTGGAGACGGATTCGATGGTGCGACCCCTGTTCGCGCAGAATACGATCAATACATCCTGGAACGACTCGAGATTCGAGGGTGGCGCGCTCGTCTTGGATGTCCTGGACCAGCACGACGATGACGATTTCGAGAATGGATTTGTCCGCGTCCGATTGGTGGGGTTCCCAGACCTTATCACTCGTATCATCACGTTTTCCCACGATTTCGAGGACGACGAGATCTACACGAGTGTTACGCAGGCCGAGTGGGGAAACCGCCCGCTGAATGCATCAGGATCCTGCACGATCAGCGACGACGACCTCGGCGAGCACGTGACTTTTTCGGCTGGAGTCTGGGGGTGCGATAACGGATACGCCATTGGGGGCGTCTTGGCGCCTCCCGATCTCAGCGCCTTGGAACAGAGATATGCCGCCGCATACGTGCTGCCAATACATGACACGAGCGTGAGCGGAACGGGTGGGATCTCCACGTTCTTGAAGAACGTGGACTTCGGCTGGTGGGGCGACTACGGGAGCGCCCTGTGGAATCAGGTTAAGAACCCATCGGTCCGACAGCTTCCTATCGGCACACCGGAGTTCTGGACCGTAATCGTCGTCAGCGCGTGGCAGGCGGAACGAACGGAGGATGCCGATCCGAACACTGAAACGCTGACAAATGGAATCGGGACCCATGATACCAACGGGACCACAGAGGCCATCTCTGTGCTAGGCACGGAGTACACTGGAATGTGCGCGATCTTCAAATCGCTGATGATCGGTGAATCGGATATTCCGGAGAGGTATACTGTCGCACACGAGATCGGACACACGCTTGGACTACCGCATTCTTCCTCGGGGCTGATGTACCAAGCGGAACCAAACCAAGGTGCGGCTCAGCAGTCCCGGCCGTTTAGCGCGGACAGCCTTCTGAGGCTGCGGCAGTACAGCGGACCCTAGCGGTCGTCTTGGAGGCTACAATGAACTGGCACGTATGCAGTCGATTGACAATGTGGATCATCTCAGCGCTCGCTCATTCAGGAGTTCTTGCGCAGGCACAAGTAGTCGACATCGTCGGCGAAGCCCATGCCAAGGGCATTGTAGTGTTACGCACGAGTTTCCCCGTCCGTGGAGAGCTGCACAGCTTCGGGCTTGATATCCGTCTGGACGACGGATCGTACGCGCCGGCACAGACCAACCCCCTTCGAGGCCACCGTTTTTCAAAACACATGGTCCGTGGAGCGGAGAACACCGGTGAGGTCGTCCTCCTTGTTCCTGTCGTTGGACGTTTCGATCTTGCACCTTTCGGTTTCCTGTTCGAAGAGCAGAACACCTATGAACTTCGATGGGACATCAGGTTCAAGGCCCCTGGCGCAGCGCCTCTTAAGATCGATCAGACGGTGACAGTTGGTCCATCCTCGAATGCCGACCTGGAATTCCTCAGGCGCATCGGCGATAGGGGATTCCAGACGAAGTTCCTCGGAAGAGCCCCGCCGGAACAGGCGTCCTCAGAATTGCTGGCACTCGGACTGATCGGGGAGCTACTCCTGGGTGCACAGGGAGCGCCGGTTAGCGATGATGCTGCCCGAGGCACCTTGTCACAGGGCTCCATGCTGGCGGACCTTGCCAAAGAAATCCCGGAGTCCAGCTTTGCGCCTTACGCGGCGTTCTACGCTGGCCGCATCTTCCATGGACATCTCCGCGAGGCAAGACAATTAGAGAGTCCGTCACCCGAAGCGCAAAGGCACAGCCTCTACAGGAGATCCGAGCAGGCACTCCGGCTTGCGGTCGCCAACGGCGATGCCTTTCTGAAGCCGCGCGCACTCTGCTCTCTGGCGGTCCTTCACGTGCGCGCTGCCTCTTGGACTGACGCTGAGGACCTTCTGGCGGAGGCTCTCCGTGGCGCACCGGGGCAGGGCGTGATCGAAACCGCCGTCAGTGCTATGCGCATTGACTTGTCGCGACTCAGGGAGAAGACAACACAAGAAGCGGCGCGGGACGACCCACCGTAGAGGCTATCCCAAAACCTTTTGTCGCGGCGATCGCATAGTAATGCATGATGAAACTCACGGAAGAGAGTAGGGTGCATCTTGATGCACCAACCAGATACTATGCCCAAGACAAACGGGTGCCATGCCCAAGCGAGCCGAAGGCGAGCGCGGGCATGCCGTGTGGCACCGGTTTTCAACAGGTCGACGACCACGCGTGCCACTGGAGCCTCGCCCGCCAGCGCGACGAGTCTTAGCCACCCGCTGCCATTACATGCATCTTGCTGCGCCGGATGCACGGATCACTGACGACTGAGAACGGACAGCGAGAACCTCTGCGCGCTCCGCGTTCTCTGCGGTAAGATCTGGCGGTCGACACGCCCTAGCGATCTACGGCGCCGGTTCTTCCGTTCGGATGCTGCGGTACCAGACCAGCCGATCGTCGCTCAGGCCCGCGCCGCTACGGCGGTCGAGTGTACCGATGATGTCGTTCCGGCCTATCAGGGATACGATAATCGCGATGGCGACCCTGACGACGAGGAGGCCGGTCCTGGGCTGTTGTATGGATTAACTAAGGCCGGAACCTTCTCTTTTCGAGGAGGTTCGCTCGTGTTTCTCGAAGTCTGCCGAGACAAGGGACGCGCGGACCCTTCGATCAGTGACCTGATTCGCTTCAACACCGCCCACGAGAGTGGGCACCAGTTTGAGCTTGAGCACGCAGATGGGGCCGAGGTCGTTCCAGGTTCCGGTACGTTTCTCATGCAGACGTCTCCGAACACGGTATTTCCGGACAGCCCGTCCTTCTCGGCGGTCAGCCTCGATAAGATACGAAGGGTTGCATTTCCCCAAGACGAGTAATCGACGGAGATGATGCGATGAAGAGAACGCCAGCAACCACTATTAGTGCAGGAGGCTGCGCCCTGCTTTGCGTTGCGGGATCCGCTTTCGCTGCACCACGTTCAGGTGATCTGGGCACAGCTTTCCCCTCCCCGCCCCCTCGAAGCGCTGTGGATGCGGTATGCCCGATCGAGATCAGGCTATTCTCCGAGTCTGACAGCTGCGCGATCGGCGAGAATTTCTTGATGACCTGCGAATTCACTAATACAACGAGCAACACGATCCAATTGCACGCGGTCGACCTGGATTTGCTGATCAACCCGTTGTGGGTAAGGACAAGTGATGGTCCACCTACGCGAAGTCAGCGAATCGGACTTGACGCACGAGAGGATCGCCCGGGATCCAACGGGGTGATCGAACTGGGCCCGCTGGAAACGCTTAAGACGCGAATCCTCTCTCAAGGGGAGACCAGTCGGCCCTTTGTGAAGGACTCCGGCGTGTTGCATCTCACGGCGGAGGTGGGCCCCATCAGGGTGCAGGGCATTACAGACAACTCGTGGACGCTGAAGACGAACACCATGAGGATTGTGGTGCGTGCGCCGAATGATAGAGACAGGAGTGCGCTCACGGAGCTCTCCTCAATTGAAAAGGACCGAGCGGATCGGGGTCTGGCCGTCTATCTGACCCGACTTGAACAGTGGCTGGCAGCTCATCCTGACTCGCCGCTTTCACCCGGTGTGCACAGGGCCTTTGTGCAAGGATGGTCCGCGCGACTAAACGCCCTCAAGCGAAGCGAGTTTGAGGCTCCCGACGCGCTTTTCGGGTCACTTCGGTTCTGCCTCGAGCGCGGCGCGCCGTATTCCAACGTCGTCGGACGCGATTACCTTGAGTTCCTCTACGCAAAGAAACAGTGGACGTTGATCGAGCTGGCCGCGCGGCGCATTCATGATCGTGCAAAGGTGTCGCGACTATCCGACAGAGCTGAATTCTACCTAGGAGCCTGGGGAGCCCTTCTGGATACACATGCGTTTGCGGACATGGATAGACCCCAGAAGGAACGATTGCGGGCACCGTTACTGATGTGCCTTCGGCGGAGCCTAGAGAGCGGAAACCAGTATGCGATTGAACAGGCACCGCATCTACTTAAGCAGCTAGAGCAGATGAGCGCGTGGGACGTGTTGGGCCAGGTCGCCGAATGGACCGAGTCGGGGTGCACCCCGAACGTAGACGTCAGTAGGTACATTGACATTGCGCGCCAACACACTGAAAGATAGCCAAGACCAATCACGTCGCAGCCCGGACCCGTCACGCTCACGGTTTTCGGGACGATGACCAACGGCGGAACGTGCAGTGGATCGGGAACCGTAACGGTCATCGGCTGCCCGGACGACGGGAACGAATGCACCGATGAGGTTTGTGAGGCAGGGACCTGCACTCATCCGGCGAAGCAGGATTGCACGCCGGGTGGCCCACCTCGTTAGCGAAGCGCTGAGGTGGGGGAGTGATTATGGCCGACTCGCGCGCGCGGAGCAAGAGGATAATGTTCTTGGCACGGGGTGCAGCACCGGAAAGCCGAGTAGATCGTGGTCGACGTAGGACCGGCTCTGCCCGCAACAAACCGTGAGTGCCATCGCTGCGGCACGATCTTCAACGCGGACCGGGCGGGATACT
>JAJDDV010000117.1 GCA_029260135.1 Phycisphaerae bacterium
CATGGCACCCGGCGGTAACGTCACCGGCTGTAACCGGTGACATGGAGCATGGCGGCGCTTCGCTTGGCCATGGCACCCGGCGTCTTCGGCTTGGTCATGGCACCCGGCGTCTTCGGCTTGGTCATGGCACCCGGCGGTAACGTCCCCGGTTGGAACCGGTGACATAGAGCATGGCGGCGCTTCGCTTGGTCATGGCACCCGGCGTCTTCGGCTTGGTCATGGCACCCGGCGCAGGGGTATGCCCGTGCCTTGGGCATGGCGCCTTGCTGTACGCGGCATGGATTGGTCGGTGAAGAACAAAGAGCGTCCTTGAGTGTGCATTGTGACGACTTTGCTGGGTATTGAGACTTCGTGTGACGAAACGGCTGCGGCGATTGTCGCGGACGGCGGGGATGTGCGCAGCAATGTCGTCGCGTCGCAGATCGATCTTCATAGCCAGTACGGCGGGGTGGTTCCCGAGATTGCATCGCGGGCGCATATCGAACGGCTGGATTCGGTCATCGAGGAATCGTTGTCGGCGGCGGATTGCTCGTTTGACGATGTTGATGCGATCGCCGTTACGAATCGGCCGGGGTTGGTGGGATCGTTGCTCATCGGCGTGACGGCGGCGAAGACGCTGAGCTGGGTGTTGAACAAGCCGCTGGTCGCGGTGGATCATGTCGAAGCTCACGCGCTAAGTCCGGCGATCGGACTTGATGCGCCGCCGTGGCCTGCGGTCGGTCTGATCGTTTCGGGGGGTCACACGTCGCTGTTTCGCATTGACGGGCCGTCGTCGATCGAGCGGCTCGGTTCGACGACGGACGATGCCGCGGGCGAGGCGTTCGACAAGGTGGCGTCCATCCTGGGTCTGGGCTATCCGGGCGGTCCGGCGATCGATCGTGCGGCGCGAACGGGTGATCCGCGTGCGGTGCGCTTTCCGCGTACGATGCTGAAGCACGGTTCGCTGGATTTTTCGTTCTCGGGGATCAAGACCGCGGTTCTCTATCACGTTCACGGTCACGGAAAAACGAGCGGGGGATTGGAGGGACTATCCTCGCAGGCGCTGGCTGACATCGCTGCGAGCTTCCAGCAGGCGGTGGTCGATGTGTTGGTTCGCAAGACGGTACTGGCGGTGGCGCAGACGGGTCTTTCGACGGTCGTACTGGGCGGTGGTGTCGCAGCAAACCGGTTGCTGAGGACGCGTCTGGAGGCGGCGTGCGTAGAACGATCACTCACGTTCCATGCGGCGCCGATGCCGTATTGCACGGACAATGCGGCGATGATTGCCGCGTTGGGATACTACCGGTACAGCGAGGGAGAGACGGTGGGGTTGGAGGTTGGTGCGTTTCCGACGGGATCTCGGTAAGTCTGTCATCGGCGTCGCCCTGTTTGCCGATCGGCGCCGTGGGACGTAGACTGTTTGTCATGATCGAAGAGACCCTCCGCGAACTTCTCGGGGCCGTTCGAGGCGGTGAACGCACGGTCGACGACGCCGTCGCAGCGCTTCGCGGTATGCCGTTCGAGGATCTCGGGTTCGCCAAGATCGACCATCACCGTGCTATCCGTTGTGGTTTTCCCGAGACGATTCTGGGCGAAGGCAAGTCGCCTTCGCAGATGAGCACCATTTTCGACCGTTGCGCACGGACCGGTTCGAACGTTCTGGCGACGCGGGCCAGCGCGGAGATGTTCGATGCGGTCGCGTGTCTTCAAGAGAAGGCGGAGTATCACGAGACGGCGCGCACGATCACGCTTCGACAGCGCGAGGCTGCTGCACCCGCGGGAACCATCGCCATCGTCTCGGCGGGCACGAGCGATTTGCCCGTGGCTGAGGAAGCCCGGGTGACGGCGGAGCTGATGGATCAGAAGACGGCTGCGCTGTACGACGTGGGCGTGGCCGGGATTCATCGGCTGTTCGCCCACGCGGAGGTGTTGCAGACGGCCAACGTCGCCATCGTGGTTGCCGGAATGGAGGGTGCGCTGGCGAGTGTGGTCGGGGGACTTGTCGACTGTCCGGTGATCGCGGTTCCGACGAGCGTTGGATACGGCGCGAGTTTCGGCGGACTGGCTGCCCTGTTGAGCATGCTGAACAGTTGCGCGTCCGGCGTGACCGTGGTGAACATCGACAATGGTTTCGGCGCCGCGCACACGGCGGCGCTGATCAATCGCCGGATTTCGAAGGCGTAAGGTCATGGCGTTTGAACCGATCATCACCCGTGAGATCGCGGACCTACCGGATCGCCGAGACGACGTTCACAAAGGCGAGGTGGGTCGGATCGCGGTGGTGGGCGGCTGTTGCGATGAGATTCTGATGGTCGGTGCGCCGGCGCTAGCGGCGAACGCGTCGTTGCGATCCGGTGCGGGTCTGGTGCAACTGCTGGTGCCGGAGACGTTGCGAGCGGCGGCGGCAGGATTGGCCCCGTGTGCAACGACGCGGTCACTGCCGGTGACGTCCGATGCACTTCTGGGGGCGATCGCCGAGTTTCAAACGGATGTGGTAGCGCTGGGGCCCGGTCTCGGTCGGTCGCTGGCGCCGGGTGTGATCGCGGATGTTCTGATCCGGTTCGACGGCCCCATCGTGATCGACGCCGATGGGCTCAATCAGCTGTCGTCGGCGAAGCTTGATGCGAAGCTCCCCAAGCGGGTCGTCATGACGCCCCACCCGGGTGAGGCACGACGGTTGTTCCGTGCCCGCGGGGCACCTCAGCGCTTCGACGCCGGGCCCGGGGCGAGGCGAGAAGCGGCGTGTGCGCTCGCCGAGAGCTTCGGATCCACGGTAGTTCTCAAAGGCCGCGGTACGGTCGTCACGGATGGCGACCGTCTCTATGTCAACGAGACGGGGAACGCGGGGATGGCGACGGGTGGATCCGGCGACGTGTTGACGGGGGTGATCGCGGCGCTGCTGGGTCAGGGGATGGAGCCGCTGGAGGCGTCGATTCTCGGCGTCTACCTTCACGGATTGGCGGGCGACTTTGCGGCGGAGGAACTCGGTCGCTGGTCGGTTACGGCGTCGGACCTTATCGAGCATCTCGCCGAGGCGTTTTGCGAGCACCAGCTGTCGACGTCGGAGTAACTCCGACGCGGGCGGTTTCTAGACCGACTTGATTCCCTTCACGGCTGACGAGAGTGCGTCGCGGTTTGTGGTGTACTCCATGGCGGTGTCGTAGTGGATCTTTTCGGCCTCGATCATCTCACAAAGGGACTGGGTGAAGGTGTGCATGCCCTCTTCTTGTGAGTGCGCCATGATGTCGGTCAACTCTTCGTCCCTTTCGCGGATGATCTTGTCTTTGACGACGGAGCTGTTCAGGATCACTTCGGTGGCGGGGAACCGTGCCCCCTCATCAATGCCGGGCAAGAGTCGCTGGCACATGATTGCGCGGAGGCTGACGGCGAGCGACGAGCGAATGAAGGCGTGTTCGGTTCTCGGAAAGAACTCCAGGATTCGGCTGAAGGTCTGGTGTACATCGCTGACATGGATCGAGCCGAGGACGAGGTGTCCGGTTTCGGCTGCCTGGATGGCAGCCAGCATGGTCTCCTGGTCGCGTAGTTCACCGATCAGGATGCAGTCGGGGTCCTGGCGGACGATGTATCGGAGTGCGTCATGGTGGTCGGCCACGTCGATCCCGATTTCGCGTTGAGAAATAATCGCCTTCTTGGGCTTGAACACGAACTCGACGGGATCCTCAATGGTGATGATGTGGACGCTACGATTCTCGTTGATGCACTCGATCATGGAGGCGAGCGTGGTGCTCTTTCCGGTTCCGGTCGCACCGCTGACCAGGATCAGCCCATCCATCGTCTTCATCAGAACGTCTTGATAGATGGAGGGCAGATGGAGCTGCTCGAAGGTTGGGGGTTGTTCCTGCACACGACGCACGGACGCGTGTGTGTGCCCCATGGCGCGGTACATGTTCATGCGAAAGCGGTCGCCAGAGACGCCGGTCACCGCGAAGTCGATGGCCCCGGCGTCATCGAAGTCCTTTCGCCGCTCCTCGGGAATCAGGTCGTGCAGCATCGCCTCGACGTAGGCGCTGTCGGGAATCGACGGGATCTTCGCCGCCCGAAGCACTCCCTGAACGCGATAGTATGGTGGGCTACCGACTTTGAGGTGCAGATCGGATGCCTGCAGCTGCGACATGCTGCCAAGCAGTTTCTCGATCGCCTGCCGGGGTGTCAGTTCCTCAGACACTGTTGTGCTCCTTGTTCCGAAACCGCCCGCCGAGCGTCTCTTCGTCGCTACCACGCCGACGTGTTGAAATCGGACCGCCGGGTTGAGTTACATAAAGAGGGCCGTGACGCTGGCGATCGCCACGACTCCGCCCAACGCGATGGCGGTCCAGGCGATCGTAGAGAGACGTTTGGTCTGAAACTCGAGGAGTTCCGCTAGGCGTTGCTCACGGGCCAGTGCATCTGACCTCAACTGAAAGACGAGTTTCGTCGAAGATTCCGTCGCCGCACTGAGACCGGTGGTGGCCGCGTGAACCTCGGTGAGCGCCGAGCCCACCCGCTCGTTGGTCTCTCGGGTGGAATCCAACTGGTGGCTGATGGACACCATGGTCTCGCGTTGTGCGTCGGCGATTCCCGGCCATTGTGCGAGCTGATCTTCGATCCGCTTGCTACCTGCCGCCTCGGCGGCCACGGCTTCGCGGATGGAGGAGAGCAGTTCGACCTGCTGTCGTTGGGCTTCCGGGGCCTGCGCCTGTCCGGAGGCGAGCTGATCGAGCGATCGGACCATTTGCTCGGAGCGCTGCTCCTGGCCGGCCATGTGCGCCTGGATGGCATCCATGAGCTTGACGATGCGGGCGTATTCGTCGGCGAGGCGTTCGATGCCAAGGCGGTCGGCGCTTTGTGACAGCGTGCCGCTCTTGGCGAAACGGAGCTTGGAATCGAGCTTTGTGGGTTCGGAAGCGGCAGGGATTGGGAACCCTTCCGATGCCGGAAGAGTTGAGTCTGTGCGATGGGTGGGCTGGGGCGTGGGATCCTTGGCGGCCGGCGAACCGAGCACCGACGGAGTTTCCGGTGGAGGTTTTGAGTCGATCTCGGAACCGCCTGTTCGTTTGAACTTCTGGGCCACCCGTGACCAGAAACCTGTGTGTTCCACCGCCGTCACCTCCTGTCGGCCATAGAATGGCCCCGCAAGCGGGCTCGCGCGTTCCACTGCGAATCGGCTTCGCTTGGGCGCCTTCGGCGGGCTGCACCGCCCGTCGGCTCGCCTCGACCCTGGAGCCGGGGCGCCTCTTCGTCATCGCCTGCACCGATTCTATCGAGCGGCAGTAGGTCGATCAAATCCTGGGACAACGGGTTCGGCTTGCGAGAATGCCCCGCCGGAAATGGGGTATTGCCCCTATGGCGCGATCGAGAGCCGGCGACCGATTGTGCATTCAGGGGTGAACAGAGGATGAGGCGAAGCCCCTGGAGCCTCGGTGGCTGGCGATATCGTCGCTGTGCGACTGCCGTGCCCACGCAGAATCGCTCGGTTTGTCGCCGCCCATGGTCTGAGCGG
This sequence comes from Phycisphaerae bacterium, assembly GCA_029260135.1. Classification (GTDB taxonomy): domain Bacteria; phylum Planctomycetota; class Phycisphaerae; order UBA1845; family UBA1845; genus OFTM174. The sequence continues at coordinate 5,480 of JAJDDV010000117.1, forward strand.
TCTTGCGAGCGTCCGTGGCGGCGACATGGATCGATCCGCTGTGGGCAGCGTTCAAGACAAACAAGACCATGCGACCGATCGATTGGAGCCGTTTCGGTTATCGTGCCGTGGCTTTTCGCACATCGAGCACTCGTCGGCGTGGAACGTCCGCGCGGACCGAAGTCCGCGGCTCGCTACGTCCCAGTGCTCTTTGACACGTGAAATGATGGGTGGGCAAGCGAAGCGCCGCCCTGTGATCGTGGTGACGGCATGGCGGTGCCCGGACCGCGTCGGGCTTCGGCAGCCTCCACCGGATGGCATCCATCATCTGAGTTGTAACGAAGCACTGGCCCAGCGTGCTCTAACGCGCGGGCAAGCTCACGGAGGTCTCCCAGCCGTTTATGGAACCAACCGTCTTTATCGTCGATCCTGCGCGGCATGTCGTACAGTCCGCCACTGAGCTGTTGGGGGCGGCGCACGTTCGGGCGATGGTTTTCGACTCAGGTCGCTCGTTCTTGTCCCGTTTTGACTCGCGGAGTCACGGGTGTGTCGTTTCGGAGACTCGGCTTCCGGACATGAGCGGACTGGATCTCATGGCGAGGATCCGCGATCGCGGGAGCGTGATTCCGACGATCTTGACCGCTGTCCAGGCGGACATTCCTACGGCGATCCGCGCCATCCGGGGCGGGGCGTTGGACTATCTTGTCAAGCCGTTCGAAGGGGTTCCGTTTCTGGATGCCATCTACGCCGCGTTCGAATGGGATCGGCGGCACCGACGATTTCACGCGGAATGGAACCGGCATACCGCGCGTGCGGCCGAATTGACGCCGCGCGAACTGGAGGTGATGAAGCTCGTGGTGTCGGGTCTGGCCAACAAGCAGATGGCCGCCAAGCTCGGGTGTGCGACGAAGACGGTGGAGGTTCATCGCGCTCGCGTCATGCAGAAGATGAGCGTGGCGAACGTCGCCGACCTCGTCAGAATATCGCTGCTCATGGACGGAGCCTGGGGGCAACCCGCACTCCTATCCGGGCAACCACCTATTCATCCTGCGTCGCAGCGTTCCGATGAAACCGGTGGCGCGGATTCGATCGAAGTTGCGCCCCATCGAAAGACCCCGACCGCACCGCGGGCCGCGTTTGAATGACGTCAGGTGACACTGGCCTCAAGTCTGCGTCCCGCGGTTTTTTTCTTTGTGCCTTCGACCGTCGCCGTGATTCAGGGTTCGACCATTCCCTCCCGGATGGCGAACCGCGCCAGCTCGACACGATCGTGAATATCGAGCTTCTTCATGAGATGGGTGACGTGTTTCTCGACCGTCTTGATACTGATGTGCATTTGAGCGGCCATCTGCTTTTGAGAGAGCCCTCGTGCGATGTGTTCGAGGGCCTCCGACTCTCGTCTGGTCAGTCGAGACCGGCGCGACCTGGCGATGGTTGATACGGGTTTACCGTTATCGTCGAGGAGGAGTCGTTTGCGCACGTCGTCCGAGAAGTAGTTCCCGCCGCGGGCAGCCTCGCGAATCGCCGTGATGAAAGCCTCTTGCGACGCTCGGGTCGTCAAGAATCCGTTCGCGCGAACTGAAATCGCCTGCTCGATGTGCCGATCGCGGGCGGTGGCTGCAAAAAAGAGGATACGCGTGCCTCGCGCAGCGGATCGAATTCGTCGGGCCGTCTGGAAACAACGTAGACGCGGTGAATCGACGTCCATCAGAATGACATCCGCGCCGACCTCCCGGACGGCTTGGACCAGTTCGTCTGCCCCGAGACTCCCGGCGACCACGTACAGACCGGTTTCGCGATCCAGTCGTTCCGTGAGTGCCTGCTGCACGAGACTGTAATCGCCGCCGATCAGTAATCTGACGTTTCGCGATGCACCTTGCATACGCCGCCGAAGGCGGGCTGACTCCTCTCTCGCCGATGGTGGGGTCGCCACTTTGCGGTCACCGCGTCGACCGCCGGCGTCGTCGCGAGTCACGATCGGAATCGGGCCCGCACCCACCGGTTTACACCGGGACTTAGAGAGTCGACAAGGACCGTTTCACGTCGAATGTCGAGTGGAGTGACGCACTGGCTGACACTCTTCAACCGATTCCAGACGTTTTCGAAACGTAATGAGGGGAAGAGTGCTGAGACCGGCGCCCATCCTGCGATTCCGCGAAGCGTCGTTGCTGACGCGCTGACATCGCCGGGCATACGAGATAGCATGTGTTTCGCCCTCGGCAAGGCCTGGTTGTGGGCTACTTTTTGGCGTAGGTGTGTCTAGATGGAGAAGACGTTGCGTGATGTCGTGGAAAAGAATCGGAGCGTGGCGACAGCGCCGGTGGGCGCGGCCCTGTGTGTCTTTTTGATGAGTGTCGCTCTCTTGTCCTCCAGCTGCCGCCGCGAGGATGATTCCGGTCAAGCGGACGGCCGGGAATTCTCGCGTCTGATGAACCTGGGCAAAGCTCACCTCGAGAACCGGAACTCCAAAGAAGCGATCAAGGCACTTTCCTCCGCCGTACAATTGGGTCCGAACTCGGCTCCGGCGCTGAGGAATCTCGCGCGGGCTCATCGGATTGCCCGGAGCTGGGACGAAGTGATCGCGGTGCTGGATCGTGCCCACGCGAGCGAGCCGGGCGGAGTCGCAACGGCTTACCTGCGAGGTCTAGCGCACGCGGCGAAGTCGGCGGGGGACGAGGCTGTGCGCCACTTTGAGGCCTCCGTTCGCCTCGATCCCGACCATCCTGTGCTGCGGTTCCAATTGGCGCGCGCGTACGAAACGGTGGGTCAACACGAAAAGGCCGTCGAACAACTCCACGCAACGGTCGAACTCGATCCGCTACACGCGAGCGCACAGTTCAAACTCGTCCGTTACGCCCGTCTGGCGGGTGATACCGAGGAATTTCAGTCACGGAATCGAGAGTTTCTTCGGCTTCGCAAGCTCTTCGGCGATGAGACGCGGACGGCTGAAGCCCTCGAAGCCTGCGAATACACCCGCCCGGAATCAGCCTTGATCGAGCGGACACAGGTGGCGACTGCGTTGGCTGTCCAATTCGTCGATGCGACGGATGAGTTTTTCTCCGGAACTTCGGATCGGACCACTGACGCCGCGGCTGTCATCGATGTTGATGGCACGGCCTCTACGTACCGGGGTTACGCGATTCTAGCGGTCGATTCGCGCAGGGGAGTCTCGCTTCTGTCGTTGTCGCCCTCCGGCGCGTTCACGCGCAGCCCGGTGGATGCCAAGGGGCTCACTGGCGCACGGTTCGACCAGTGCGCGGTGGGCAATTTCCATGACGATGTACCGCCGGGTGCGAAATATGACCCGAAGCAACACGCCCGAAACGACGTGCTGCTCCGCGGCGCGGACGGGCTTCGACTTCTGAAGCGAACCGGGCCTCAGCGCTTTGAAGACGTCACGGAATCGGCGGGTCTGGGGAGTGTCACCGCAAATCGCGCGCGGTGGGTGGATTATGAGCACGACGGTGATCTCGATCTGCTCTTGGCGCAAGCGGCGGGTGTGGAACTCTGGCAGAACAACGGCGACGGTCGATTCGAGAACGTCACCGAGCTGGTCGGCCTGGAACGGGCCGACGCAGTTGTGGATGTGCTGGCCATCGACCTGGACGACAACGTCGCCATGGACATCGTGGCGGCTCATGGTCGCGGCGCCACGGTGGTGTTCGAGAATCAGCGTGCCGGGCGGTTCGCGCGCGTGGCGGAGCCACCCGGACCTTGGCCCGCGGCGGAGCGCGTTCTGGGAGACGACTTGAACCAGGATGGGTATCCTGACGTCGTTCTCTTTTCCGAAGCCTCCGGCGTCGTGATTCTCAGCAAGACGCCTTCGCGTCCGGAATTGAATCTGGCTGGCCTGAAGGTGTCCGACGCCTGTCTGATCGACGTGGACAATGACGGGCTGGTGGACGTCTGTGCGGTGGGTTCGACGCGAAGTTCGGGGCGGGGAGCTGAATCGCCGTCCCCTTTGCGGCTGTATCGCAATGAGGGCGAAGGGCGGTTTGAGGACGTCACGGGTCAGGTCGGGCTTGGCGGGGTTTCGCTTCCCGCGCTGAGGAGCGTTGCGGCTGCGGATCTTGATGAAGACGGCGACACCGACCTGATGCTCGTCAGCGGGGATCGCACGCTGCACCTTCTTCGCAACGAGGGTGGGCACCGCAATCGTCAGCTCAAGATTCGCTTGACGTCGTTGAAGACGAACACGACCGGTATCGGCACGCACATCGCGCTGCGGGAGGGTCCTTGGTGGGTGACGCGAAGTGTCGGCGGGTTTCCGATCGAGATCGGCGTTGGGGAACGCAACCGGTTGGATAGCGTGCAGACGGCCTGGACGAACGGGGTCGTGGACAACCAGGTCGATGTCGAGGTTCCGCCGACTTCGCTGGAGCTGGTCGAGAAGAACGTGGCTGCGGGTTCGTGCCCGTTTCTGTATGCCTGGGATGGAAGAGGCTATCGCTTCGTCACGGATCTGCTGGGCAACTCACCGATCGGGCTTCCCCTGTCGCGCGACGTGATGCTCCCGGCGGACGTGGACGAGTTCGTTTTCATCGGCACCGCCGAGCAGTTCCCGGCGCATGACGGGTGGTATCGTGTCGTCGTCACCGACGAATTCCGGGAGGTGCTCTATCTCGACGAGGCCAAGCTGGTGGCGGTCGATCATCCCGGCGACCGGGAGGTTCATCCGACGGACAAACTGATGCCGCCGCCGTTTCCGACGTCGGCGGTGTGGTCGATGGACTCGCGGGCGCCGTTGCGGAAAGCGATGGGTAGTGACGGCATTGAGCGCACCGGTGCCCTTCGAGAACTCGATGGGGTCTTTGCAGCGTCGGGCGCTTTGCTGCGATCGCCCTATCGAGGAATGTGTCACCCTTTGACGCTCGATCTGGACTTCGGCCCCCTAGAGGGGTTTGAGTCACCGGTTCTGGCGATGACGGGTTGGCTTCAATACGGTGATGCGAGCGTCAATATCGCCATGTCACAGGATTCGTCCCTGACGATCATCCGCCCGACGCTCGAGGTCGAGACGGCCGAGGGCGAGTGGAGACCGATCGATCTGACCGTCGGCATGCCGGCAGGGAAAACCAAGACCATCCTTTGCGATCTTTCGGGCCAGCTTCCGACCGGCGCCCGACACCTTCGATTATCCACCACGTTCGAGATCCGTTGGGATCGCATCGCGTTGTTTGATCGCGCCGACCTGCCGGCGTCGCAGGTTCACGCGGTGGTCCCCGGCCAAGCCGACTTGCAGTGGCGAGGATTCTCCGAGATCCGGCAGCGCGGCACCGGGCATCCCACGACACCCGTCTATGATATGGTGAACGATCAACCGCCGTGGCATACGACCTTGCAGGGCTGGTGCACGCGTTACGGCGACGTTCTCGAACTGGTCAGTAGGCGCGATGATCGGCTGGTTCTGGTCAACAGCGGTGACGGACTCACGCTCTCGTTCGACGCGGCGAAGCTCCCACCGATTCCGGAGGGCCTCAGGCGATCGTTCTTCTTCTATTCCGTCGGCTGGGACAAAGACGGTGACTACAACGTTGTTGGTGGTGACCGGGTCGCCCCCCTGCCGACGAGCGTGGGTGCGGCGAACCTGACTTCGGAAACCGACGAGGACGACTGGCGCATCCGATACAACACGCGCTGGGTCGCGTTCGACCGGTTTCGACCGAAGCGCTGACGGCCGTGTTTCTTATTTGCCGTTATCGAGGAATCCCAATCCCGTATCGATCGGCTGCTCGAGGCTACGCTTGGACTCGACAAACTTGAGGAGCTTCGAGTTCTTGGTGATGGCCAGGCGCGTTTTGAGTTCCTCGGAGTGCGGGAATCGACGAAGCCCATCTCGCCAGGCCTTCCGCGCCTTGGCGTAATCCTTGTACTTCGCGTGGGCGTCGCCCAGGGCGACGTGGGTGCGAAGATAGTACGGCGGCGGATCGTCCGGATTGTTTTTGCGCTGGAGTTCGATGCACTTGGCCATGTCTTCGGCGGCGTCATCACTGTGTCGCAGCGCGCGAGGCCAGTGCAGATGGTTCATACCGCGGCAGTAGTAGGCGACCCAGAGATCGTCATCGGCTTCGATCACCGGCGTAAGCTGGTCGAGCGATTTTCGCGCGAGCGTTCCCTTGCTGACGACGGCGGCGAGCCCACCACAGGTGGGAATCTTGTCGATGTACGAGCAGGCGAGTTCGATCCGTGCGCGGAAATCGGTCTCTTCTTTTTCGACGAGTGACTTAAAAAAGTTGATCGCGCGGTCGTGCTTGTCGTACTCGACACAGCGGGCGCGGTAGGCACTGGCGGGGGCGAAGTCCTTGGGCCTCTGCCGCAAGATCGCTTCCATTTCGGCGAGCAGGCGTTCCATCTGGGCTGGCGCAACCGCGGGAGGCCGGGGCTTGCCGTCCTCCTCGGGACGTCGCCACGGTTTCGGCGGAGCGATTTCGATGGCAAACTGGGAGGCGTACGCGCTGGGATCCTGGCGAACATGGAGAATCTGATCGGCGGCCACGTCCTCGAGGTACTGCAGCCCGCCGTCGGGCCAGCGAACTTCGAGCAGCGCGAGGCGATCATCCTCGCCGAGACCAAAGTGCAGTCTCGGGTCACTCTGCCCTGAGTAGCCGTTTCCGCCGTCGCGTTCACGAATCTGCGTCTGGTTGCCCATCATAATCGTCACGCGTGTCCCGAGTGCATCCCGCGTGATCCCCGTGGTGGAGTCTGATTCGAGCTCAACCATCAGCCAGTGGTTCTTCTCGTGACTGTTATTGCGATAGAGATGCGGCTTTTGACCTTGGGTGGCGAGGTAGACATCGAGGTCGCCGTCGTTGTCGTAATCGAAGCAGACAATGCCGCGCCCGTCGCGGCGGCTGTCGATGCCGATCTCCTCGGCTCGTTCGGCGAACGTGTAGAGACCGTCGTTGCGCCAGAACCGTGTTCGTTCGGACCCGGAAAACGAACGGTCACCGATGGCGGGCCAGTTTCGCGAATCGGCGGAATCCTGACCGGTGACGGTCCAAGAGGCGAGGTCGTACCAGTAGTTGCCCTCACCGGCGCTGATGAACCCGTTGACGGCGATGAGATCGAGATCGCCGTCGCTATCGTAGTCGAGGAACTTTCCGCCCCAACCCCAGCCGCCGTCATACGTGGCGGTCTCGAGCGAGACATCGGTGAGTGTCAGCGTGCCGTCCTCGCCGGGTCCGTTGTTGTGCCACAGCATGTTCCCCTCCTGGAGGTACTCGGCTGTGGTGATGTTGGTGACATAGATGTCGAGCCATCCGTCGTTGTTGAAGTCGCCGAAGTCGACGTTCATGCCCTTCTTGCTGTCGAATCCGATGGACGCGTCGGAGGCATTGTCAAACGTTCCGTTTCGGCGATTGATGAAGAGCTGATCGGGTCCGAAGTCATCGGCGCAGTAGAGATCGGGCCAGCCGTCGTTGTTGACATCGCCGACGCCGACCGCGAGCGTCCATCCGGGGTCTTCCAGGCCCATCGATTCGGCGACTTCCACAAAGGTGCCGTCGGCCTGCTGTTGATACAGGAAGTTCCTTCCGCCGTTGCGGGCACGTTCGAAGTCGTTGTGCATGATTCGCGTCGACTTCAGGTTCCAGAGATCGATCTCCTCGAAGTAGTTTCCGACGTAGAAATCGACGCGTCCGTCCAGGTTGAAATCCCACGCGATGGCGGCGTTGCCGTTGGCCCATTGGATCCCGGGTGAGCCGTCGCGGCGTTGGAAGCTACGTTCGGTGATATCGGCGAAGGTCCCGTCGCCGTTGTTGCGATAGAGGACATCCTCCCCCCACCGCACCACGTATAGATCGATCCAGCCGTCGTTGTCGTAGTCGGACCACACGCAGTCCATGCTGGTTCCTTGATCGCCGTTCACGTCGGCCACGCCGGCCGCCGCCGCGACGTCGGTGAACGTCCCGTCTGCGTTGTTGCGGTAGAGGTAGTTCGGCGTTCCCTTGCGGGAATTGGTCACGTAGAGGTCGATGTGGCCGTCATTGTTGAAATCGCCCGCCGCCGCGGCCGCACCGACGCTGCACATCCACGACATGATGTTGTCGAGCTTGTGATCGAGCACGGGTTTTTGATGTTCGTGCAGGATTCCCGCGGCCTGCGTCTCATCGGAAAAGGCACGAGGCGTGGTCGAGCCCTTCGGTTTCTGCCCGTGGTCCTGGTCTGACCGCTTGCAGCCCGGCATCAGCAGGGCGATGAGCGCAACACCCATGCCCATTCGGGAAAGTAAAGGGAGTGATCCGATGCGTTTCATAGGTCAGGTCTCCGGCTGGTCGATGATCCAGGTGAGCAATTCTCGGCGGTCAAGTCGGATGGACTTCGCCGGATCCAACGGCCTCCTGCGAGCTACGCCGGATCGCAAGTACTCCGCCCCAGCAGAATACGGCCCTTTGCCCCCGCTCTGACACTGGGTCGCCCCTTTTCAGCCAGTTTTTTTTTCGCTTGGCAGCCAGAGGGTATCGCGTCGAGACCCAGTTTACCACGACAGGTCGCCATGGGAAATGCCCGGGATTCGCGGTACGCGTTGGGCTGTGAACTCTCGATTGTGGTATGAAAAATGCTTAGCGAACGTCGTGGTCGGGGTTCGGGCTCCGAAGAATCCACGCCACTGGATTGACCAGCGGTCGGGCTGTAAGCTGTCTCGCTGAGACGACAGGCGCGGTCGTCACGAGGAACTCCAAAAGGAAATGATTGACATCGCGATGCATCGACACCCGAGGCATACGTGCATCCTGGCTTGTGTATACGTGTTGGGCGGGCTTACGACGATCAGCTGGGCGGACGATGGAGCCGCCCAGTGCCAGACATGCCATCCCGGGCAACATGACGAGCTGGCGAAATCGGTCCACCGCGCGCTCTCCTGCCAGGAGTGCCACGCCGGTGCGGCAAGCTACGCAGTCGGTGCGGACCGGTTGGCGACCTTCGTGAGTCGCGCGGATGGTTCGGGGATGACGTTCGATCACGGCGCGTCGTTCATGGGCAAGCCGACGCGCAGCGAGATTCCGGATCGCTGCGGCAACTGCCACGCCGACGTCGAGCGGATGAATCCTTACGGTCTGCGAACCGATCAGCTCGCTCGTTATTGGACCAGCAACCACGGCAAGCGTCTCAAAGACGAAGGCGACGAGCGCGTCGCGGTCTGTGTCGACTGTCACGGTTCGCACGACATCATGTTCAGCCACGAACCGCAGAGTAAGACCTACCCGCTGAACGTTCCGGACACGTGCGGAACCTGCCACGCGGACGCGACGCTCATGGCGGACTACGATCTACCGGTCGAGGTGCTGGACGAATATCGCATGAGCGTTCACGGCCGGCTGCTCTTCGAGCAGGAAGATACGGGCGCGCCCACGTGCGCCACGTGCCACGGGAACCACTCGGCCATGCCGCCGGGTTTTGCGACGGTCGGCGCGGTTTGCGGTCAGTGCCACGAGCATGCCGCCAAGGACTTCGCGACGAGCATCCATGCCGATCAGGAAGAGCACAAGGGTTGCGTGCAGTGTCACGGCGGCGGCGAGGATCGGCACTTCCATTTGATCGAGCGAATCACCAAGCCGGGCGGGATCTTGCTCCAGCGTTACGCTCATTTGCTCTCGACGGAGCCTGATCCGAGTGCAGAGCAGATTACGAAGGCGATTCACGCGGAGCCGAAACAGATTATTACGCACGCCCTGCCGACCTGCATGGAATGCCATGAGGACCTCGAGGACGACGAGAGCCTTCCCAAGCTCTTCGGGCTTCTCGACGAGATCGCCGCGGCGGAGCGTTACTTCGTGGAAACCGCTCGGCGCTTGAACGAAACGGGAAAAGGCGTTCTCCTGGTCGACAATCAGCGATTCCGCTTCGAAGACGCCAAGACGCATTTGATCGAATTGGCGCCGCTCCAGCACACGTTGGATAATTCACTCGTCGCCGCGAAAGTGACCGAACTGACCGCCGTGTGCGATGAGGTCAACGCCGATCTGGAAGAACTGGAAGCGGGTCTTCGCTGGCGGCACACGTTGTTGTACCCGATCTGGGCGTTTGCTCTGTTCTTCGCGACGATCGTGTACGTCAAGTACAAACAGCTCAAGCATATATGGGTCAAACCCGTGGCAAGGTAGTTCTCCGGGATCTGAAACGTGCAGTATAAGCAGAAAACATCGCGACGCGGCTTTCTGGATTGGCTCATCGGACTGTGCTCGGCGATCAGCGGCGCGGCGATGACCATTCCCAGCCTGATGTATCTTTGGCCCGCGGCCCAGGGTGGCGAGTCGTCGAACGTCGAGGTCCCCGGCGCCGAGAATCTGTCGGTGGGCACGAGCACCAAAGTTCAAGTCGGACCCCGGGCGGTCATCGTCGTGCGTGGACGAGACGGTTACGTTGCCTTCTCCGCCGTGTGTACCCATCTGGGTTGCCTGGTCCGCTGGGATCCCGGTAAGAAACAGTTCCTTTGCCCCTGTCATGCGGCGGCGTTCGACGACAAGGGACAAGTGGTCTCCGGTCCGCCGCCCGGTCCGCTGGAACCGTACAAGGTCAAGGAAGTCAGCGGCAAGGTCTTCGTGTCATCGATTTGAGGAAACGCCGGAAGCCTCGGTCGTCGAAGGCGACCGAATGAGAATCTCGTTCCACTGAAGAAGTCTTCGTTCTTGTGAGGATCGCAATACGATGGGTTGGCAGCGCAGTTTCCTAGGGTTCTTCGACGCACGGTTCGACACCGATACCGGCCGGAAGCTCGTCGAGAAGCAGGTCTTCAAGCGTTTGCCGCCGCATACCGGTTGGCTTCACGTGTTTGCCAGCCTGTCGCTCTTTCTCTTCATCAGCCAAACCGTGACCGGCATTTTGCTGCTGATGTACTACCGCCCCACGCCGGAGGCGGCGCACAAGTCCATCCAGTATCTCACGGGAGAGGTACAGTTCGGTTGGTTGTATCGCCAGGTCCACGCATGGGGCGCCACGCTGATGATCATGGCGTTGCTGCTCCACATGTGCCGCACCTATTTCATGGGTGCGTACAAGAAACCGCGCGAGCTGACCTGGGTCACCGGGGTGCTTCTGTTTATCGTCACCATTACCTTCGGCTTCACCGGCTATCTTCTACCGTGGAACCAGATCGCCTTCTGGGCCACGACCGTCGGTACGGAATCGGCGGCCAAGGTGCCGTTCATCGGGCACTGGCTGCAATACTTCCTCCGCGGTGGCGATGTGGTCGCAGGCGAGACGCTATCGCGTTTCTTCGTCGTCCACGTCATCATCCTTCCGTGGGTCCTGACCGGACTGGTCGGGCTGCACCTGTTCCTCATGCGGCTCAACAATCTTTCCTCCTCAAAGCGGGTCGATGAGTCGGAGGAGTTCCCGCCGGAAACGGGCATCCCGTTCTTCCCGGTCCACGCGGCCAAAGAAGTCAGTGTACTGATTCTGCTCGTAGCCGTGCTGGTGACGTTGTCGGTCTTGTTGCCCTGGGAGATCGGTGAACCGGCCGATCCACTGTCCACGCCCTCGCACATCAAGCCGGAGTGGTACTTCCTACCCAGCTACCAGCTACTCAAATACTTTGAGGGCCCTTACGGTGCGTTCATCGGCATCATTGCCTGTACCGTTCCGTTTGTGCTGCTGATCGTTTGGCCTTTCGTCGACCGCGGCAAAGAGCGTCACCCGCGAAAGCGTCCGCTGGCGGTGAGTATCGGTCTTGTCGGCTTGGTCGGCGCTCTGTTCCTTGGCTGGCTGGGTCACGTTTCCGAAACCGACATTAACGTGTTCGGCCAGCGCTATCACATCGACCTTCTCGGTTGGCCTCACAAGCTCGCTGATGGTGAAGAAGGCGGCGGTCACGATGGTGCAGGTGGGGAATCCGCGCCTGGCGAGCATTAGCTTCGGCCCGCGAGACCGTTGCCGACCCTGATCCTGGGGGCCGCTTTGCGGACCATGTCGTCGTGCCCGCTGTGTGGACCAGGTCGTAGGGTCCGCTGTGCGGGCCATGCGATGTTCAAGACGTCGACTGCATCTCGATGCACCTTCTGAGTCTGCGAACCGCTCCGCGAGCGAAGCTACAGCGAAGAAGTGATGATGCGCGGTTGGCCCATCTCCTTCCGGAGGTGGGGGACACGATGATCACCGGATGCCTGTAGGCCGCGACCGCCGCGTGCCCACCTGCAGCCTGTAGGGCTGCCAGAAGATAGCCGTGGGCAGAGCGCAGCGACGCCCACGGATAACGTGATTCCCTCATTTCATCCGACTCTGTAAGGGTCGAAGAGCGAACGTCTCGACCAAAGATGTATGGCCGCGGGCCCAGGTCATCCGCGAATCGCTGACCTGGAGGACTGAGCCCTCCCTGCTCCCTCCCCGACGCACCACACTGTCGCCGGCCAGGGGTCCCTCGTCGCACCATCACACCCGCAACTGCCAGTCCAATCTGGACTCCCCCCGGTGTGACCTGCTATAATGAAACCAGGGGTCGCAATGCGAGAACCATCACACACCCACTACCACGGATCAGTCCATCCTACCGAGCCGCCGGGCGGAATTATATCCGCCTTCGGCGGAGCCCGCGCGAACATGCCCCGAGGCGTGGACTATACGCTGATGTTCCTGACGCATTCCCTCATCCTCTGCACCATCGCGATGGCATCCCAGACCCCTGGCGCCCGTGTGATCTACGTGGATGCTTCTGCGACTGGAATCTACGACGGTGGCTCCTGGGCGAATGCGTACACCAACGTCCAGGACGCACTGGATGACGTGGAGTTGGCGGAGGATTGTCTTGCCGAATCACCCTGCGAGATATGGGTGGCC
>JAJDDV010000118.1 GCA_029260135.1 Phycisphaerae bacterium
TGGGTGGCGCCCAGGTCTACGGACCTGGGGGCTCGATGAAAGACCGGTCCGGTGCCATACCCAAGCTGTAGGCGCGGGCATGCTGTAGCGCCACCCTTCATGGGTGGCGCCCAGGTCTACGGACCTGAGGGCTCGATGAAAGACCGGTCCGGTGCCACACCCAAGCTGTAGGCGCGGGAATGCTGTAGCGCTACCCTTCATGGGTGGCGCCGGCTGCCACGCGCGCCCTGCCTGCCTACTCCCCAGCCCCCTCACGGACAAGGCAGCGCATCACACGGATCCACAGCCGACGGACTGAACGGGTAGGCCTTTCCGCGAAACGCATCGACCGTATCGACATAATCCGAAACGCTGATCTTCTGATCCACGCACGCCCGATGAGGCGGTACCCCGACAAGATCCGCCCTCGCCTTGCGCGGCGAGCACGGCTCATTGATGAACTTCTCCACATCAGCCACCGTATCGAAAGGAATCGACACGACCCCGTTCGGCTCCGTCCAGGAGCACGCGATGGAATCGAAACTGTCGACGATGTCGCCGTATCGGCTCGTCGTAATCTGCAACGCGGCAGAATACCCGCCCTCGTCCAGCGGATCGCATCCGCAGTCGATCGCCTGTACGTCATACACCGCACCGGGGACAATCCCCTCACCGAACACGTCGATCAAACCCAGCGCACTCCAGTCCCGGCAATCCTGCACGCACGACAAGCTCGCAGCCGTGAACGTTGGCGCCGGCACAGGGTCATCGATTCCGCTCAGCTCTGTAACGACTCTCGGGCCGCTGACCCACATCGTGTGACCGTTCCAGCCGGCGTAATCCCCGGGCAGATCCGTCAGCGTCACGCGCAGCGCGGAGTAACATCCAACGTTAGACGTGTCGAACGACAGATACCGGTTCTTGGCCACCACCGTCGCCTCTGAAAGCGGCGCGGCACCGCCACCGCTAACGCACTCGCAGCCGTCCGGGATCCCGTTCCCGCTGCAATCCTCACAAGCAAGCTCTCCCGACGGGCAGTTGGAGATATCACATTCGTCCGGAATCTCATTGACGTTGCAATCGTCGCATGCAGGATCTCCCGGCGTGCAGGCGGCAAGGTCGCACGCGTCGGGGATCTGATTGACATTGCAGTCCTGGCAAGAAAGGTCTCCCGGCGGACAGTCGGCGATGTCGCATTCGTCAGCGATCTGGTTGGCGTTGCAGTCCGGCTCGCACTCATCCGGTACGCCGTCCAGTTGGCAGTCGTTACTGGTCCCGACGCCGATGTCACATTCATCCGGGATGCCGTTCGACTGGCAATCGCCGCTGCATGGCCCCGGGCCTTCAGGTGGCGCCGGATAATCACCGATGCACACTCCGCCATCGTCCGCGGTGATGTCGCAGAAATCCCATTGAATATTGCCGTTACAATCAGAACATCCGTGCACCCACATCTCATCGTTGTTGATCCCAGCACTTCTGCCCCCGAAGAGCACCATCTCCGCAGCCGCAGCATCGTACGCCATCGCGGTAAGGTCCCTCGCGGAGGGACCGGAGCTACTGACCACCGACCATGTGGCCCCATCGTAAGACCAGGTCTCCTGATACTCCCCGGCGCCCCAGGAACCGCCAAACATCCACACGCGACCGTCCATCGTATGATAAGCCATGGAGTGATGGCGGCGGGCGCTAGGCCAAGCAGCCAAACCGGGGTGTGTCCATGAACTACCATCCCATTCCCAAGTATCGTACCGCAGGAATCCGTTCGGCCTTTCGCCGCCGTACATGACCACCACATTGCGTGCGCTGTCAAACGCCATGGCCTGTTTCGCTAACCATCCAGCCATGCCGGCGCTGTCGCGCAGTGTCCAAACGCTCCCGTCCCATTCCCAGGTGTCGTCCTCGCGCCCCGCGCTGACCAACCCACCGTAGAGGACCGAAACGTTGCGCGAGCTGTCAAAGGCAAAGCCGAACTGATTCCGAGGGCTGGGACCGGCAGCGACGATCTGAGTCCACGTCACGCCGTCCCATTCCCACGTCTCGTCGCTCAGCGTTCCATCGCTCCCGCCGAACAGAACAGCCACCTGACGAAGACTGTCGTACACCATCCCATGAGCACTACGCGGACTCGGACTGGTAACCGGAAAACGCTCCGTCCAGGTACTCCCGTCCCACACCCACGTATCGCCCAAACGGTCCACGCCATCGTACCCACCGAAGAGCACCGTCTCGTCCCGCTGTGCATCATAGACCATCCCGTGCCCTCGCCGAGCCGTCGGAGTAGTCACCGGCGTGCGCTGCCCCCAGTCGCGGACGCACTCGCACGCGTCGAGAACCAGGTTCGCATTGCAGTCCGAACAACCCAGACGTCCGCCACAATTCGCCTCATCGACGCTGTCCAGAACCAGGTTGTTGTTACAGTCTCGCGCACGCAATCCGAGGCCGTGCTCCCAACCGGCGGAGGCGGCGACGAAGTCGGCGTTCGGTGCAGGGATGTCGAGCTGACCTTGCTGATTAGCTCCCCACGACTCTAGCGACCCGTCGTTCCTCACCCCTAGGACAAACCCGATCCCCACTGCAATTCTAGCGAAGTCCAGGTTCGGTTCGGGTACGGGCGTAAAGCTCGGCCACTGGACAATCGAGCCGTCACCTTTGAGGCCGACACTGAAATTCATTTCCCCCCCCATTGCGGTGAAGTCCGAATTCGGCGCGGGCACGTCGCATGAACCCTGGTCGTTGTATCCCCACGCCTCGAGAGACCCGTTGTCCTTCAATCCGAAGCTGATCCAGGGGCCCGCCGCGACCGCCACAAAGTCGGTGTTGGGTATCGGCACGTCGCATCGCCCCCAGCCGCACTTTCCCCACACCTCGATGGAACCATTGCTCCTGAGCCCAAGGCTGTGACCCCATCCGGCCGCCACGGCAACGAAGTCGGCATTCGGTGTAGGTACGTCGCACTCCCCAAAGCTGTTCGTTCCCCACGCAACGATCGTTCCGTCAGACTTAAGGCCCAGACTGTGGCCCTCGCCACCTGAGATTTCCACAAAGCCAACATTTGGCGCCGGCACGTCGCACTGCCCACTGGCGTTCCATCCCCACGCCACGATGGAACCGTCAGCCTTAAGTCCAAGGCTGTGGGCAAGACCAGCGGCCACAGCGACGAAGTCCCGATTGGGCAAAGGTACGTCAAGCTGACCGTATTCGTTGCTTCCCCATGCAACAATCGACCCCATCTCCTGCCCACGCGCCGCCCCAAACGCCAACATCGCTCCCAACATCGCGCAGCCTGCCAACCCGGTTCGCCTGATCATGACTTCCGATCCTCCCTAGAGAAAATGAGAACGGCCGGGACAGCGCCGGTCGTCGAATCGATCGTAATGAAGTGCTCTGCAATCCAATCGCCCCCTGCGGCAAGACCTCCCCAGCCAAGGAAAACCGCGCGGGCGTGCATGTCCGAGGTAGGGGGGCGACAACTCGAACTCATCGGCCCTCGCCGCGGTTCCGCTCGCAGCACGTGGCCACCCCCACAGATCAGCGATGGCGACACGGCGGCGGCGACGCTCCCGGAATGATGAAAACCAGCGTGCGGCATCGCTCGTCGGGGGGGACCCGGAATGATTCGACGCGCCGTCATTCCTCCTCCTCCCAAAGAAGCCAGGGTATGCGAAACGTCGTCTCGGTCACGAGAATCCGAGTCGATTACCCGAGCCTCCTGCCGCAAACACAACACGCCGCGCGACGCACACCCGGCCAACGTGAGACCACCCTTGCTGTCGCGATGGGGCAAAGTGCAGGCGAACCACCGCATCGACAAGAGATTTAGTGTCACATATAAAGGAAAACGTTTCCCGCGTCAACCCTTAGTCCCTTTTGCCATCCCGATCGCTCGGCGGCCGACCAGCCGCAGAGCGATGAACGCACAACCTGCCAGCGCGAGGCGACCCACGGATCAGAGCCGCGACAGTTATGGAGCGGGTACACCCTCACCCCGCCCAAGGTCTTCAAACCTGCGGGACTTGAGGGTGAATCAGACGGGTGGCCTAGCTCGTTAGCGAAGCGCTGAGCTGGGGGAGTGATTGCACGGCGCTCGGCCCGCTCCCGCTGCCGACTCGAACAGGTTGCACAACCGCACCGAGACAGTAACCTGAGCCCGCGGCTAGGAATGACACCGCCAGCCGAGATGGCGTCATGACCGACGATCTGAGATCCGCGAAAGCCAGGTACATTCGTTTCCTCGTCTGGTACTTCTTGATGGCTCTTGCGCTGGTGCTCATGCTGCCGTGGGAGGCGTGGTTCGGCCGGCAGCTTTGCCCTTTTGCATTTAGTCGGGTCCGGGGCGAATTCCACGCCCAGCCGGTGGACATCTCACTCTCCGATCGCGCAACGCTGCACCCCGTCCAAGTTCACGTCAATATGACCGAGGGTGTGTGCCGCGTCGCCACCGATGGGACGGTCCGGTTCAGCATGGGAAAGGGCAGTGCGGCCGTGAAGTCAGCCGGTGTTGCCACGCTGGCACTGGATCCAGGCGCTGGAACCGGCGCCTACGAACTATATCTAGCCAACCAGTGGTATCGCCGTGTCTTTCTCTCGCGGTGGATCGTGGCCTGCGTGATGCTGTTTGTGTTGGCGTCTGCCGGTATTGGTTTTGTCGTGCGCTGCGAGCGAGAAATGCGAGGAGGGTATGCCGCCACGGATGCGCGGCAGCAGCCCGTTTCCGTGCTCGATCCAATTCGAATGTTCCTTCTGTGGCAGCGCAACCCGATTCCGACCGAGTTGCTTGCGGCAGTCCCGCGCGAACTGGTTCCCGGACTGAGAAGAGCGTGGCGTCTGCAGTTCTGGGTCCTTCTACTGATGATGTCTGGGGGCTTCAGTATCGGTCTTCTCTACATGCGGTTCAGCGCAGCGCCGCTCCACGAATACCTGTACCTTCTGCCCGGACTGGCCTTGTACCTCATCGCGCTTGCCTCGATCTGGTATGGTTTCCGTATGCGTCGCCTGGAACACGTGAAGGACGTTCTGCTCCGCCATCTCCGCTGCCCACACTGCGGCTACGACCTGCGCATGTTGCCCGTCGATACCGCCGATGGAGCAACGATCTGCCCGGAGTGTGGACACGCCTGGCACCTGAGCGACACGTCAGATTCAAATGTGACGAACTCGTCGCCCCGACCATGATCGAACACGACGACCTCCGGCCGGGTGCCCCAGCCTTTGCCGAAGGCACAGGGTGGGGGACGGAGAACTACCACAACGAGTGCCACGCCAGTGACCCGCGGTTGACATGGCAAGCGACAGCTTCAGGCTGTCCGGCCGGATGGCCCGGGTTTTCAATCCTGGGGAACTCGATGAAGGTGAATGGTGGTCGACGGGTGGCAAGCGACAGCTTGCCCGTGTATCGTTTGGTGTTCGCTAGCGCTTGACCTGACGGGTGGCATGGCCAAGCGAAGCGCCGCCATGATGTACGACCTTTGACCCTACGTCCGCTCCGCCTCGACCGTTGATGGCACCAGCCCGACAACCGTCGCCGATACCTCACCCGGCGGCGGGTGGCATGGGCAAGCGATAGCTTGCCCGTGTTCTTCGCGTGGACGCCGACCCAAACGCCAGATCAACGCACCCGACAGCAACAGATCCCGCTCCCAACGGAGCGGAGGAGCAACAAGAGAAGCCGGCCATGAAGGCGATTTCCACCGCACGCAACTCTTGTTAGCATATCATCGTGCCGAACGACGGAAACGTTGCCCAGGTAAGGCAGGTCCCACCCGCCGCAACTCCGGGTGACTCCCTAGCGACCCCGAGGAAACGACCGCCATAACAACGCCCATGCAAACATCAAACATCCTTGCGCCCGGTG
>JAJDDV010000119.1 GCA_029260135.1 Phycisphaerae bacterium
GTGATGGTGGTGAAGCTGCACGTCGCGACACACGTTCCCGGATCCAGCAGTGTTCCCGGGGAACACGGATCGCCGCTTATGCACTGGTCGGGGCACGCACCAGGCTGGCCCAAGGGGATAGCCGTGTCGCAAATCTCGCCATCACCCACTACGCCGTCACCGCAAGGTAGCAGAATGGGTAGGGCGGCCCTCCACGCACCTCGACCATACGTGCCGGCTGTGATCGTGTCGTGAACCGGATCAATGACGAGCTTCAAGACGATTACGTTGGGAAACTCCGCTCCGTCTTTCGTCCAGGTGGCGCCGAGATCCGAAGAAACGTAAATGCCGACACCGGTTCCCGCATATAGGGTCCAGGGTGGGCGTCGCCAATCGACCGCAAGCGTGCGAACGATGAGGCCGTCCGGGAAATTCCCGGTGAAGTCGTTCCAGGTTTGGCCCAGGTCGTCCGTACACAACACGGTCCCACGGTTCGCGCGCGGGTTCGGCACCGCGCAGCAGGCCTGCTGGGGATCGGTAGGATTGATGTCGATCCTTGTTATCCAGGCGGGCTCCGGCAATGCGTTGCGTTTCGTCCACGTGACGGTATCGGAGGTCGAGTGGATTGTGGCGCCGTTGGTTCCGGCATACATGACGTTCGACCCATCCTTGGCCCGCGCCAGCGCGGTAATGACGAAGTTCGAAAACGAGCTGGTTGCCAACACATCGCTGATCGGCGTCCAGGTCGCTGCGCCGTCTGCGTCGGTCGCGCGCCATACGCGATCGGTGCCATACCACAATGTATGCGGCTGTACCGCGTCAACGACCAGCGGCATCGCACCGCTGTGCGGTTCATCGGTCAAGACGCCTGTGATCGCCGTAGCCGCGGCGCCGAAATGGCGAATGATCTTCGCCTGGGGGTACAGGCACACATACCGGCGCAAAGGCTCACCGTGCTCGTACGCACCCGATCGTGCATCGCCCCCGGACAACTGAGCCCATGATAGCTCTGCAGCGGTACGTTCGAAGGCCCCATTATCCTGCGACCCGCCCATCAGGCGGTTCACGTCATTGATGTCAATGGCCACGTCGTACAACTGAGTGATTCCGAGCGTGGCGTTCAGGTTGATCCAGGTCTGGACGTTGTCCGTGCTCTTCCAGACGCCACCGTCGTTACCGATCCAGATCGTTCCATCCGGACCGAACGTGATCGTCTGGTTATCCACGTGGAGCGTTCCGCCCTGCGGTGCGGTCAGGACATGCTGCCAGCTTGCGCCGGCGTTTGTTGTGCGATAGGGCTTGAAGCCCAATGCGTAAACGGTGTCCGGATTCGTTGGATCAACGACCAGGTCCAGATTCCATGTTCCACGCCCTAAGGGAGGCTTGGTTCCGGGCGTGACCGACCAGGTGTTGCCGCCGTCATCGGAGCGATACACGCCTTCGACGCCGCCCGCCATCACACCTTCCCTCACGATGGCGGTGTAGACGACATCCGGATTCGATGTGGAGATGTCCAAGACCACGTTATAGGTTTGAATGGCCGGTAGTCCGTTGCCCAGAAGAGTCCACGTATCACCGCTGTCGGTCGAGCGGTAGACACCGTCGGGATGGTGACCGGCGAAGAGTGTCGCCGGGTTTGCGGGATGCATGGCCAGGTCCGTAGCGTCGCCGGGAAGATAGTTGACCCAGGTCTGCCCACCGTCATCGCTACGCAGATACCCGGCGTTGCCGGTGACGTGAATACGAGCCGGGTTGCTCGGATCGACGATGATCTTGCTGCAGGTCGTCCCGGACACGTCGGCCGTGGCCAGACGCTCCCAGGTTGCGCCGCCGTCAGGCGAGCGAAAAAGGCCGTCGCCGAACAAGCCGGTCCAATGCTCTCCCGTTCCGACATACACGACCTCGGGGTTGGACGGATCGAGCGCGACGCATCCGTGCGTGAGCACGGGGAGTTCGTCGGTCAAGGGGACCCATTGCTGCCCGCCGTCCACGGTCTTCCACACGCCTCCGCTGGCGGACGCGACGTAGGCCGTATCAGGGTCAGTGGGGTGAACGGCGATCGACGCTATACGACCGCTCGCGTCATCGAAACCGCTGAAGATCTCACCGGTCACCGGGCGCGGGCCGAGAAACTCCCACGTCAGAACGGACTTCTCCATCTCTGCGGCGGTGGCGTCCGTCGGTTGCCAATTCGGCGCGACCTCCGTGGTCGAGATGCGATCCGGTCCGGTCGGCTCGACTCGTCGCTCATTCGCCACGGACGCACTCTCACGCGTGTCATGCTGTTTCATCAAGCGACACGCCGTCGACGAGGTCGCGAAAGCCACGATGGCGACAGACAGGAAGCTGCCGCAGAAACCGCCCCCGCCATATCCACAGACCCTCGAACCGAGAAGCTTCAATTGCACCGTGGAACCTCCATAGACCAGTGACGGTCGTTCTTCCTGCTATCCGAACGTGAACAGACCCCAGCCGAACTCAGATTATTCTACAAGGAACTCGGAAATCATTCAACGCATTATTCTGTGCAGCCAAGGACATGACAGTCCGAACGGATTTCATGGCCGATCTCGATTTCGACGGTGACGTCGAATACGACGATTGCAGCCTCCTCCTTCTGGAATGAAGAAAACCCGGCCAGGTGACGCTCTCTACCAGCGGCATGGGCAATCCCTACTTCTTCACCGGCCGGCGGTTGCACTCTGCGGAGGCCGACTTGAGCTTACGCTCGGGTCCATACCAGTCTTCACGTTACACCGACCATGCTTATGGAGCTTACCCCTTTTCGGTGCCATACATCGCGAGAAATCCTGCATCGACGTCGCTCACAGCGGGTCCGACGCCCCGTCTACTCCAGCGCCAACGTCTTCCAGCAGGCGCGTCACATCTCCGCTTGTGCTCATGACCGGTCTGGAGATGTCTCACGTTTCCCCTATTCGGTGGTCCGATGGGGGCTCCCAATGCGCATTATTTGATAGAGAGACGTCCAGTCCGGGTCAAGATGCATGGCATGGCCCTTTTTGGAGAGTCCAATTCTGTTGCTGTCGATCCTACCTTCGGCAGCGAGGCGTTCCGCTGGACGCAGGCGGACGGCATGGTTAGTCTGAGCGATCTGCCCGGCGCGGGTTTTGCCAGCAAGGCTGATTTCGTCCTTGCCGATGGATCCGTCGGGTGACCCATGGAGTGACTGATTCAGACGAAGATTCGAGGCCATCCAGAACCTTCTTGAGCAACGGATGCGTTCAGCCCAGGTGAAGGAACTCACCGAACAACTGCGTCGACTTCTCCCCACGGATGCACCGTCGGTGGAAGTTCTGAAACCGCGAAATCGTACGATCCGTTGTCCAGCGTCGGTCATAGCGACGAGGCAGGCGCCCCTCCTGCGTGAAGTTCTTGATCTTGCGGTTGCCATGGTGCGGAGCCATCATTGCGATGCGCTGGTGCGCCCGTTCTTCGTCAAGTCGATCGCTGTCATACGCCGAGTTGCCGATCACCCGCTGGGGCGTCATTTCCGTCAGCATGAACGAGAACATGTGCAGCACCAACCGTTTTTCGTATGGCGTCGCCCAGGCCATGTCCACCGCCACCGGCAGGGCACGCGCATCGGCGGAAACCATGATTCTCACGGCCCTTTCCGTTTCCGTGCAGCCAGGTCCGTCACCACTGCGTGCCCGGCTGAACGTGCCGTCGTTGCAGCACTCGTACGGGCGACACGCACGCCGCGCCTCAACACATCGTCCGGTTTCCCGCATGATGCGCTCGAAGACGCCGTCGCGAGCCAAGAGTTGAAACCACCGATGCACGGTGCTCTTGCTCTGGGTCCGAAGCGAAAGGTCGTTAGGCTTCGCTCCGTGGTCCAGAACGCAGAAGGTCTCTCGAACGACATTGTGTTTGTCCGCGGCAGGACCGCCATGCAACGGCCTCTTCGGTGCATCAGGGACCCGTCCCGCCAATCCGTCCAAGTGCTCTTCTGCGAGTGGCACGATGGTGGCACCTTATATCCGGCAGAAGGTGTTGGAGTAGACTCCGGCATTCTCCGAAGAGGTTCGGCGACTCAGCACGCCCATACACGCGTGCGGCCGGTGTGTCCTATTGAGGCAGGCATGCGGCGTCAACTTTCAGGCGTTGTCGGCGTCAACGCATTTCCGAGAGGCCATGTTCAGCGTCATGGTTCTTTCGCACTCGTGGCGGCGCGTCTTCGACGCGCGTCCGAACCGGTTTATCCGCTGTGCGCGCGACAACGCTTACGGAGAGAGTGACTGCGAGATGGTCGTTGTTGTCGGAGGTGGCCAGTCAATTCCGGCGGGCCGGTTCGTTCCGGCCTTCGGAGTGCGTGGCATCTGTTTAGGAGATGTACGATGAGAGGACGTGGAGTTGTGGTTCGGGGCAGTGTGTATATCGTGGCTTTGGGGATGTCGGCACTGTCGAACAGTGCGTTTGGTGGGGGCGGTTTGTGTCCAACGAACAACGATGTTGGATGCTGCAATCAAGATAACGAATGTGTAAACGTCGACAAGAACACTTGTCTCGATCCACTCAAGGCCCTCCAGGGTCTCAAGGCTCCCGAGCCATGCGTCTGCGTCGGCGGCGGGAGTGGAGGATGTTGCGAGGGTGTACAGGCGTGTTGCATGCCGGGCGGCACCTGCGAGATGATGGACGGCGCGTGCTGCCGTGAAAACGGCGGGACGCCAGGGGGGCGGTACTCCCAGTGTGGCAGTGAGGTGATGGCTTGCTGTGCTCCCGATGGCTCGTGTTCCGACCAACTGAGCGTGTGTTGTGTGGCTGGTGGCGGTACGCCGGGCGGATCCGGGTCGACGTGCGGCGCTCCCGCCGAGGCATGTTGCAGCGGTGAAGGCGCGGATACAGCGTGCACGTTTGTGGAGCCCGTCTGCTGCGCCGGCACACCCATGGGGCCGGGCTCGGATTGCCAGGGTGACAGCGATATCAACTATCAAGGTCAGCCGACTCCAGATGGTATTCCGGACGCGTGCGATAATTGTCCGTACGTACCCAATGTTTATCAAGAGGATGATGACGAGGACGGTGTCGGCGAGCACTGCGACAACTGCAGAGTCGGAGATTGCGAGGTGATTGCCGAGTGCTTCAACCCGGATCAAGCGGACGAAGAGCCGGATGGATTTGGCGACGTGTGCGACAATTGCGTGTCCTGCTACAACTTCAACCAGACCAACTGGGATGACGACGACTTCGGTGATTGCTGCGATTCGTGCCCGTTGGAGCCGGATCCGAACCAGCACGATTGTGACGGCGACGAGGTGGGCGACGTCTGCGAGAGCGGAGATAACGACGATCTCGACGATGACGGTGTCTCCAACGTATTCGATCTCTGCGACTACACGCCGTTTGCTCAACTTCAAGACCCGGGCGGCGCTCATCTGATCTCCGGTGCGCTGCTCGGTGACTTCGACGGCGACTGTGACGTGGACGAAGATGATCGTGCGGTGTTCGAAGCCAACTTTACCGGGCCCGGTTGCGCGGACGCACTGCAGGTCAGTGAGACGTGCGATCAGCCCGCGCCCACGGACGTTCCGTACAACGGTGAGGCCAGCGTGTGTCGCAGTGAGCCTTCCGGTGAGTGTCCCTAGCCGCAGAACGTCAAGTACACGATGTTGAAGTGACGAAAGTGGTATGGCGCGATCTCAAGTGACGTCGATGTGATCCGACAGGACCTCGTCGTGCGTAGTCTCAATTGGAAGATGACACGGGTCGTCCGTCGGACGGCCCGTGTTTCTCACAGACCTGTTCCGCAAGGCCTCGCCAAAAAGCCGCGCAGAGTGAAGGCTGCGCAGGCCAAGAGGGAACAGGGCTGAGCTTCAGAGAGCTCAAACCAACAGATCCTCCCACGTGGGTAACGCGTACGGAGCGCGGTCTGAGTCGACGGAGTCGTGGGAATCGCTACAGGCCGTCAGGGACACACCGTGCCGAATTGCTTCTGTATCGCAGTGAAATCGATCATGTCCACGTGGCCGTCGCCGTTGAAGTCGAACGCGTCACACCCGCCGCCCCGGGCGCCCCCCGGACCTGACAGGCATCCGACAAACTCTTGCGTGTCCGCGCTATCCACGGTCCCGTTGCCATCGCCATCGGTGAGTGAGAAACTGTCCAGGACAATCCCCGTCGGATTCTGATGGACCACGAAGGACCCTTCGCCGCCGAGCGTCAGGGTCCGCCGTCCATCGCCCCCACCGGGGTAGGTGATCGCGTCGCCGGTGACGATGGTGAAGGCGTCCGTAGGAGCAATGCTGCACTCGGATCCAGAGGCGATGGAGACTTCCAACGACGCATCAAACGTTGTCGACGTCGTGGCGACAATCTCCAATAGATCGTTCCGCTGAACGGCGGCCAGTGGGTCGATGTCCACCGTCAACACGGAACCCGTGTCAATCACGACGTTCCTGCCGGACAGCGTAAGCGTTCCGGTCTCCGGTTGCGTTCCACCTGACTCGAGGTCTCCCGGCCAGACAAGGCCCACCGTGCGATCCTCCGTACCAAAGTAGAGCAGGTCTATTCCGTCGCGCGGATCAAGGTCCTGCAGGCTTCCGTCGCCTTCGATGCCGGCAATCGGTGAGCCGGCAACATCGATCGCTTCGAAACTGGCGCCCTGCAGCTGGAGAGCATCACTTTGGACTCGGACGCCTGACGTGTCTGCATGTACGGAGAGTCCTCCGCCCTCGAGTTTCACCCTCTCGACTCCACTGTCGTCGTACGTGCCTCTCACTTCCACGTAAACGCCGGAGCAAACATGTTCCAATCCGAAAAGGGCATAATCGCCCCAGATTGTGTTGGTGTTCCCCGGGCAACCGGCGCAGCGCCGCTTGATGGTTGTGTCGGTAAGCTCGGCGGGAACTTGCACGTCAAGAACCGGTTTCACGGGGTCCAACGTTTCGCCTAGCTCCAAGTTCACGTGCCTCGTGAGAAACGTGCCCGTGCCGTCGACGGAAGCGAACTTGGTGTCTGGACTGATACTGAACGTCATGGGCGCGGGCTGACCCTCCCCATCAGCTGATAACCTTGCGCCGGCATTGAGGTGAAGCGCCGTATTCGCTCCAATCTCACCGGATTTCCTGATCTCCATGAGCACCTGTTCCACCGTGGGCAGACTTCCCCAGACCGTAAAGAGCCTGTCGGCAGTGACCGTGCACGGAGAATCGCCTTGCCCGGCCATCGTGCACGCGCCGCCAACATCGAGGATCTCCAAGGCCAGGCAATCCGCGTCGGGGTCGGGTAGTGGGGTGAGTAGAACCTGTCCGCTTCTGACGATGAGCTCCCTCAAGGCAATGCTAGCGTCGGGTTCGCTGCACAGACCCGGCGTACAGGCGGGAACCTGGTTTGGGAAGCCACCAGCCTGTAAGCACGACGGGCGCGGCATTTCATCGCAACTGGAGTGTGGCAAACAGCAGGCAACGGGTTCACATTGATCGCAGGCGGTTCCATTCCCCAGGTAGTCGCCACCCGCAAGCGTACACGCTACCACGGCGCTGGGATCATCGAGTATCCTGTCACACGTCCCGTTACCGTGGCAGCAGGCGCCGCTCGTTGGGCATACGTTGTCGTCATCGCACCTACTACCCGGAGGCTGGGGCGAATTGGTGTAATCAGGGTCCGCACATTCCCAGAAATCCGTGTCCCAGCAATAATCTTCGAAGCAGCAGGCGATGAGTCCTTCGCCGACTGCGAGCGTTCCATCGTTGACTTCGACATGATTCACCGTGACACCAGGCAGTCCCGGGCCGTTCGCACTGGCTACGCCACCTCCGGCGCCAAAAGGAAGCACGAGCGTCGTGTTGGCGCCGTGAATATTGAGCTGGGAGCCGGGGTCGGAGAAGTCCACCATGCCTGCGAATTCGGCGTTAATGACGTCACTCCCGGCGCCATTCGGGTCGCCGACGTTCACGTGGCGCAACGCCGTAAGCGTCGAGTCGGGCTTGAGCCGATGCGTGATCCTTGCACCGGTGTCGGGCCCGGCAAAGGTCAGGGGCGAATAGGACCACGGTGCGATCACCGCGCCGCTGATGTCGGTATTGCCGTGGAAAGCCAAAGCGGTTGCGTTGGTGACGCCGGTCGCCGTTTGCCGCCAGTCGGTCATCACGACCGCCGGCGCGCTTTGCGACTGCGATACCAGGCCTGAGTTGACGAACCGTCCCGGACTCTGGGGCGTGTTCGTAGTGATCCGGCGGGAGCGGCGCGAAAGCTCGACGCTCATCGTACTGCCCACGGCGTTTTTGAAGACGGCGCCGTTGTCGAGCAGGAAATCGTAGCCCTGCCAGCGAAATCCGCCGTTGGCGATCACGTTGCGACCGTCGAGCGTGAGGCCGGTGACGGCACGAACCTGGCCTTGCGTCGTCGTCGTCCCGGGGCCTGACAGCGTTCCGTCCCACCGGAACGGACCCAATACGGTCGTGTCGCCAACGATGTGAAGCGTTCCCGACGACAGAATCAGCTCATTCAAGGCGGGAAGCCCGGAATGAAAGATGGCGAGTGGTGGAGTCAATGAAGAAGTCTTCATTTCAAGCGCAAAACCGGGGCTGGTCGGAGCACTCGTAACATCGACCGTGATCCCGTTGGCCGTGAGCTTACCGCGCAATCCAAGATTGCCCGAAATGTCGTACCTCTCGCCCGGCAGTACACCGTCTCGCAATTCGACGTGACCCAGGCCACTGAAGTGACTGGTCCCGGTAAATACGTTCCCGCCGGCATCGGGTTCAAAGGTCAGCGCCGTCCCGTCGGCCACATCAAACCCGCCGTTGTGCGTTCCCGTGCTGTATACATGCAGAGAACCGCCCGCCCGCACTTCCACCGAGCCGTTATTGTTGAAGACGCCCTGAGTATTCGGGCAGCAGGTGCCTGTAAACAGAAGCCCGAAGTTGTTCAGTGCGCCGCCGTTGGTTGTGTAGACGTAGGTTTGAAGATCGATGCTTCCACCGGCCAGGTTGTTGAGCTGGGCGCCGTCTGTGATCGTAATACCCAGCGAGGTCAAGAAGGTCGCACTCCCTGCATTCTCGAGGATACGACCGCCCCCGAGCGTTACGACGGCATTGACGAAGGCGGGATCGGCGACCCCGCCGTTGGCCGTTGTTGTGCCAGGACCCAGCATGCTCCCCTGCCATTCGAACAGGCCGTTGACGATCAGATTCGCCGCGACGGATTGCGCCTCCAGCGTACCTCGCAGCAAAAGCGCCTCGATCTCAACGTCGGTATCGAGATGAATGACGTCCGGGTCGAACGTAGGTGAGTCGACGACGACATTGTACGTTAAGCCGCCGTTACCGTTGTGTGGAAACTCGCTCGTGCCCCAGTTCGCGGCGTCTGACCAGTTTCCGCCACTGGCCGGGCCGATCCACGTGGCGGTGACGACGACGTTGCCTCGGAACACCGTGCCCTTCGCCGGGCGCACTCCCGCGACAACCCAACCGGCGCCTGGAACGCCGACAAAATAAGCGACAACGATGTGTAGCATCCGGCGCTTCGACATAGGGACCCTTCCACGAAGGAAGCGTTGCGGCAGCGGCCCCGGCCTCTCTTGATAGGCCCTTCTACGATCTGGAAGGTTGATTGTAACGCGCCGGGATCATCGACACAAGTGGATTCCGACGACGGTCATTCTGATGTGGCGCGCGTTCCGTGCGAAGACAGTGACTTGACCGGTTGTCCGGTGTGCCGCCACCGGTCTCTTATCGGAACGTTGCGCAGGGAAACGCCCCGAGACGGAACGACAGGCAACCTTCAACAAAGTGCCGTCCGAAAGAGACCCCGTTCGATGCCCGATGCGACGAGATTCACGCGGGCGCTAACACGGCACTGCAGCAAGAGCACCAGCCCCAAGCACCGACGCGGGCCGTCATAACGCGCGACAGAATGCCGGCCAGGAAACAGCGCGTCAAACGGCGTGCGGAACGGCCCCGGCCTGGGTCATGTGCATCGAGGACGCGGGCGCCTGCACGCTACGTCGTGAGGACCTTCGCACCAGGACCGCTCCGCCATGTTTGAATCTGCATCATCTCATTCGACGCTCGCGCAGATCAGCCCCGGGTCACCGCAGTTGTAGTCGCCGTGATAGCTGTACCACGGTAGCGGACAGCAACTTTCCGTGGTATTGGTACAGCCGCCCCGTTTGTCGCAGCATGCGCCGGCGTTGTCGCATACGTTCGACACGGGGTTTCCGCCGCAATCCGCCTCGCAACTGGTGATCCCGGGAAGGAAGGCCCCGCCCTCGTTTGGGCAACACTCCGAAGGGAGGATTTTGCACGCGCCCTCCGGCATGCAGCAAGCCCTGGCGTCGGTCTCGCAGTCGTCGGGGACCGAGTTGAGGTTGCAGTCCGTACATCCGCACTGCAGCGCGGCCTGCAGATCAGGGTGGTCAACCGCGGTCCCCCAGTTGAAGTCGTCGAATTCACTGAGCTCACAGTGGTTCTGGCTGTTGATCGCGAGCACCTCTTGAAAGAAGATCTGCCCCGGGGCGACTTCGATAGCCGCACCCGACGTTCCGGGCTTCACGGTCACGCGATATTCGACGCGGGTTCCGGTTCTGCCCGTGTAGCTTCCGCCGCTTGTTTGCTGCGTTTGGCTGTGGGACCTGTCCCACGGGACCCTTTCATCCGTTCCATAACCCGCGAGTCGAAGCATGGGCAGGATTTGTGAGGAAGGAAAGCCGGTCGCGAGCGAATACGAGGTTCCACCCTGCGCATCCAGCGGATTCATCCCTGTATCCGTGTTGTCGTAGACGCCGAAATAGCACCAGTCGTTGCCAGCATCCTGTAAACCGACGTAGCGTAGAATGGTGTTCGAGTTCACGGGATACTGGTCCTGCGGCGGGGGATGATTGATCTCTCCGCCCATATCGGAGTCCGGGACATTGAACTCAACGACTTGAATTCTTCCGACCCCGATGCCGCAGCCCACGCCATCGCAGCAGTGTCCCGCGGTGAGAAAGCAGTTCGATCGACCGTTGAACATCCATACGGTGCATCCGCAGGGTATTCCGCGCGCGGAACGCGGATCCGATGAGGGTGACCGAGTGTCGGGTGGGCAGGAGTTGGAAGTGCCGGTGCGAGACCGCTTGGCATCAGGAATGCCGACTTCGATCTCACCGATGGCGACCCTGTTTTTTCCTTTCCCAGGGAACGCCAACAGCTCTACGAGTACCTCGCTTCCGTTGAAGTAGGCGGATGAATTCGCCCATCGGCGAAGCGCAAGGGAACCCATGATCTGTACGGCACCGTCCTCGAGAGACGTGAGCCGCAAGTACGATTCATCGTTAGTCTTGGGAGAACCACTGACCTGAGCCTTGTCGAAACGTAGGCGTATCCATGGCGCTCGATCGACTCCGGCGGTCTGCGAAAACACCAGCACGGGGTCCACGCCCGAACCGGTGGCAGATACGACGCCGGAATCGATCTTCACGACGTGTGATTCCGATGGGATCGAACACGGCTCGGCGCGGGTCGGAGTGCAAACGCAAAGGGCGGCACAGAGGGCGATCATGCCGACAACGCCAGGAAAGCGACCCCATCGCGATGTTCGCTGGTCACCGCCGGCTTCTCCAGCGAAGGCGACGGAACCCCTTCCGATGCGTCCGAGCTTCGTGTCAGTGTTCGTCATGCCCCCAGTTGGGAACAGCGAGCTTGTTCTCAAACCGGAAAAGACGATTGATGCTCTCATCGCTCATCCTCCATTCATCTGCTGCCACGGGATCTTGATCGGTGCAACGTCTGCACCGGTTCGACACGAGCAAGACGCGATGGTTCGGCGGGACAGGAGTGTAGATGCTTGACGAGACGCGCTTCGCACGTTGGGCGTTGATTGCCGAGAACGGATGGCATGGGCAGTGCGGCACGAATCGCAGTGAGGTCTTGGGGCATGAAGCGCTGTTCCTCTCTGCACGCTGCAAGAGTGAAGGAAGCCCAGAACCAGGAAATAGGTTATCAGGCTGGATCGTACATGTCAACCGTGATCTTGCCGGCGAAAGGATACAGCGTCTGAACCTCCGCCTGAGTGTATGAAAGTAACGCTTGCCTGGCGGCGACGATTCGATGGTGGCCGGAAGAGCCACCAGCCCTGCGTTCTGACAGAGCGGCGCATTCCAGATCGCGTGCAACGCTAGTGGCTATCCCAAAACCCCTGAGCCGCGGGCTTCAGCCCGCGCGACCTCGCAAGACGTCGGGGAATCCTATGTGCAGCATGCTCGCACTCCGCGAAGAACAGGGTCCTGGGATAGCCTCTACATTGATTCTTGAACGAGTCCCCAAGGTCAGCGCTGTCATACTAGCGACCTGGGTTACTCGACTATCCATCAAGGCCGGCCGCTGCCTGCCTGGCCTCGGGGGTATCGATCGCCAGCAGGAGCAACTTCGTCCACTTTCGAAGATCGCTCTCCCACACGGGGAACTCGGCCGTAATCGATCGGAATGTCTGCACGAGAACCGGCACGACCCGCGCTCCGAGCTTTCGCAGCGAAGCAGCCTCTCGCCGGATTCCATACTGACGGTC
>JAJDDV010000120.1 GCA_029260135.1 Phycisphaerae bacterium
GGGCTGTTTTCCCTCTTTTGTTTGTTGTTGTTTTTTATGGGGGTGGTTTTTTGTGGTGGGCTGGTTTTTTTTATATTCGGGGGGGCTTACTCCCGCGGCTCGGGGAGTGAGTGGGTGACGCGACGCCGCCATCCACGCCACCAATGGAATGAGGATGAAGATCGGGGCCGACGACAGCACCATTCCCAGCGACGCGCCGCAGCAGGTGCACATCATCCACCAGTCGCGACGTTTATCAGTGTGTCTCCGGTCCTCGATTGCCGCTTCCATGGTATTCGAGCACGCCTCTGCGTCGTTGAAATCGCGCGGGCTAAAGCCCGCGGCTCGGTTCGGACAAGGATAGACCGTACGAACGGCCGCAAGATGCTGCATCGCGAACCAGACGGCCAGCAGCATCAGCACCGCGCCGGGAAGATGCGGTTTTCCTTCGTGGGCCATGCAGACCACCACCGGCATCAGCGTAAACAGCAGCGCAGCGAGCAGAGCCGCCCGCGAACCGGCCAATCGCCTCGCGATCGCAAACACGACCAGGACCCCGAGCATCCCCCACGCGGCTGAGTATGCCCGCGCGACGATATAGAACTTGCCGAACTCATCCGGGTTATCGAGGTAGAAGACCACGTCGCCGCGCACGTCGATCAACCCGACGACGCCGCACGCCGCGATCAATCCGCCAACCGGATAGACGAATAACCCGCCATACTGATAGAGTCTTGGGTCGAACCGCAGTTCGCGCGGTTTCATCCCCGCGAGCGCCATCATCGTGATCATCTCGTCCGGCTGGTAGGTGTAGAGGCGGTAGCGAAGGTAGATCTTCGCGACGTCCGCGTCCGTCCCCGTCAGCAAGATCGGCTCATCGTCGCCGTCAGCCGCCGGGTCGACGTCGACATCGGCGCCTCGATCCGCCGAGAAGCGATCGGCCGCTCCCGCGAGCCGGTAGATCTTCTCGCCCGACCAGGGCTGCTCATCACCAAAAAGGTATCTGTCGATGCTGCGGCTGGGCAGACCCCAGGTGATGCCGACCGTCGAGAGAACGGCAAAGAGGAGGAGGATGGCCCCGAGGACCGGGTATTCCACGCGTTTCGACAGTAGGCGGGTTGCAGTCATCTGTGTTCGTACCAACGTCAGCCGGAGTATGGTTGAATACGCCTCGCGCGGTCAATAGGTTCCGGTATTCGCGGAGGACTTCGCAAGAAGGGTGGGAAGCGAGTCTCGGCGCTGCTCACAGAGCAGTGGCACACCGCCATGCTGAGAACACGCTAACTGAGCATGCCCGCGCCGTGGGCTTGGGCATGGCACCCTGCTAACGAGGTCAATCAGATTGTGGGGCCGACTTTCGAGTCGGTCGCCTCACCTTCAGCAGATGCGTCGACAGGGTGGGAAGTCCGTTCCACAGACGATCTCAACAGGCTACCGGAAACATGGATCGGCAAAGGGATAGACCTCGCCGCGGAATGCGTCGAGCATGTGGGTGATATCGACAATCGTGAGGATGCCGTCGGGCGTCTGGGGAACGCTGTCGCACCACGGCATCACCGGCGCCAGCAGCAGGGATCTGAATCGATCGAGTGAGGCTGTGATATCCACAATGTCGACGGTTCCGTCCGGCGGCGTCCAGCCGCCATCTTGGAAGGACCCGATCGCGTCGCCCCAGATCGCGGTCGTGGCTGAGGCCTCTTCGAGACTCGTACCGCCCAGTGATTCGACGATGACGTTGTACATGCTGTTTGGTGTGATCTTCGGTCCGTGCACCAGAACCGTTCCCCAGTCATCGGGCATGAGCAGGACGGCTGTCTCGCTGGCACGCCCGTCGGCGCCGAGATAGCGATCCAGGCAAGGGTGATCCGGTGACGTCAGACGCAGCGCCACCGGATCGAAACCGGTGGGCGGCGTCACGCGAAGATATCGCGAGCCCTCGCCGATGACCCGAAGCGGCTGCGGCGGGCAGTAGAGCATGTTGACACCGAAGTCGTCGATGGCCGCTTCCACCACCGAGCCGTCACCGTAGTCCGTGGCGACGAATCGCAACTGCGTATTCGCACTCGGTGAGGCCACGTCGCTGATTCGCAGTTCGTGGTACATCCAGCCGCCGCTTGTTCCGGTTCCGGTGGGGCCGACGGTCTCGGCGCTGATCCACGAGCCGCCTCCATCCACCGAAACGTCAACGAAGAACGTGTCGCTGCTCGGTGCGTTGCCGGTGTCGTTGGAGTACCACAGCCAGTAGCTGATCATCGCGTCCGCGCCGGCAAGATCGAGCACAGGCGTCAGCAGCGTGGTCTTACCGCCGTCCACGTCGTTCTCGCCCAGCGCTCCGCCGGCGGTGCCCTGCCCGGTCACCCAGCAGAGCGTACCGGTTGGGGTGTGATCATCCTCCGGCTGTGCGGCCGTCCCGATCGGATCGACGCGCGTCCAGATGCCGGTGGTCGCTCCGTCACCCACGTCGCCGACCGTCCAACCCGGATCCGTTTCCATCGTGTCATAGAGAATCGTCGAGACGTCGAGCGCGATGGCCTGGTGCAGTACGGACGGCGCGCCCGCAGGCGAGAAGATCACACCGCCCGACGCCGCAGACGCCCGTGAGAAATATCCGACAATCGATCCGCAGCTCGCCGCCGGTAGAACGGCTTCGTAGTTGGCCCCGCCAAGCGACGAGAGCCCGAGTTCGTGGAACGCACTGTCGCTGCCGGCCCGTGCAAAGAACGTCGCACTGGCCTGATCGACAGCCCCGCTGATATCGACGATGTCGATCGGCATTATCCTGGGTGTGTCCGGTGCGACCCGGGTCGGGCGCCCATCAGGATATCGAAACTCGAACGGCTGCGTGAGAAACGACGCCAATACCTTGATGGCTGCGTAGTTCTCTTCCGCCGTCGGCAGGATCTGGTCGGCCGGGAGCAGAAAACCATACGTTCCATTGTCGCGAAGCTCGAACGTCCAGGACAAAATTCCCTCGCTCGCGTGCGTCCATGTGGCGAACCCGC
This sequence comes from Phycisphaerae bacterium, assembly GCA_029260135.1. GTDB lineage: Bacteria > Planctomycetota > Phycisphaerae > UBA1845 > UBA1845 > OFTM174. The sequence continues at coordinate 2,982 of JAJDDV010000120.1, forward strand.
CGGAGAGGTAACGCCCGCTGGGAACTCCATCATACACCTCGCCGTGAACGCTGAAGATCGCCTCCCGCATTTGGATGTTCAACATTTGAAATGTGGTTCTGTCGGGTTCAGGGGGCTGACCGCCCACGTCACCGTGCGGCGAGATGAGAATTTGGCCGTAGCTATGGAAGTCGATGTGCGCGAGAATCTTCGGCCGGGCCAGGATGAAATCCCGAACGGCCTGGTTTTCCGGCTCGGAGAATGGACCGGTCCCGCGATATCCGTTGCTGCACGGATCGCTGCTGGAGCTGGCGTCGTCGCCCCAGTTGAAACCCCAGTTACGGTTGTTATCCACGCCCGGGCACGCGGACCCGCTGTCGCGGCGGTTCTTCCGCCACAATCGCTCGACATCCCACGCGTAAACGTGCCCGTCCACGTTGACGATCGGCACGATGTAGAAGACGAGCTGGTCCAGCAGAGACTGCACCTGGGGGTCGGTGTCGTAGCCGCGAACGAGTTGATCCGCGATGTACATGTTCGTCATCGGCGTGATCCACTCGCGCGCGTGCTGGCACCCGTTGAAGAAGAGCGCGGGTGCGTTTTCGGCTGCGGCCGTCGCGCTGATCCGCATTCCGTGGATCATCCGCCCCTCGAGCGTCAGGCCGACGTCGAGCTTCGTCACGAGATCGGGTCGCAGCGCGACGAGCAGATCGATATAGGCGTTGACCTTCTCATATCGCTTGAAGTCGGCGAACCAAGCGACGGCCTGATCCGCCCGGACCACTCTCTGCTGTTCTATAAGAATCTGGATGTCGTCGTGAACCACGTTGAACTCGAGCCCGCTCGCGGTCAGCTCACCCATCTTCTCAGGCGAAACGCGAAACGGAATGACGCCGACGCCGACGTTCTCCGACCAGTAGTCCCGACTGATGTTCAACATCGCGTCGACATCCGCGAGGTTCTTCAGTGTGACGTGGACCAGTCGGTGGTCATCATACCGGCGCGGTGCGTCGGATGGCTGTGCCAGCGTCGGTCGCACCGCGCAGGCAAAAGCGGCGACGAGAATCACGGTGATCTGACAGCGCCTCATGGGCATCCCCTGGTCAAAACGCTAGTATATCCGAAACGAGGCTGGGCGCAAAACCGGGCGCACGTTGCGGCGGTGCCTTGTTAACGATTCTCGGGTTTGAAAAGCCGTGCTGACGTACAAAGACAGCGGTGTCGACGTTACAGCCAACACACGCTGGGTGGCTGCCATCGAGAATGCCATGCGGAGCACGTACGGGCCGCGTGTCTACAAGAGCAGGCACGGCGGCTTCGCGGGCATGTTTCGCCTGGACTTTTCCGAGCGACTCTTCCGCAGAAACTATAAACAGCCCGTTCTGGTGGCCTGTACCGACGGTGTGGGAACCAAGGTCCTGCTCGCCATCAAAATGAAGCAGCTCTCGACGATCGGCATCGATCTGGTCGCCATGAGCGTCAACGATCTGATTTGCAGCGGGGCCGAACCGCTCTTCTTTCTGGACTACCTGGCCGTCAACAAGCTCGAGCCCAAGCACCTGGCCGCCGTGATTGAAGGCGTCGCCGCCGGTTGCCGCGATGCGGGGTGTGCGCTGCTCGGCGGCGAAACGGCTGAAATGCCCGATCTCTACGCCAAGAACGATTTCGACCTGGCCGGATTTGCCGTCGGTGTGGTTGATGCCCGTCGCGTCGTCGACGGATCACGCGTCGAAACCGGCGACGTGCTGGTCGCGCTGCCCTCCAGTGGCATCCACTCCAACGGCTACTCGCTCGTTCGCAAGCTCATCAGCAAGCGGCGCTGCCGTCTCGACAGGGAATACGACGAACTCGGCGAGACGCTCGGCGAAGCCGTGCTTCGACCGACGCGCATCTACGTCAATGCCGTTCAGGCGGTGCTGAGTCGTTACCGCGTCAAGCGGCCGGTGAGCGCAATGGCCCACATCACCGGCGGCGGATTGAGGGAGAACATCGCCCGCGTCCTGCCGCGAGGCTGCGAAGCCGTGATCCAAAAGGCCGCCTGGCGCCCGCCGCCCATCTTCGATTTTCTGCGGCGACTCGGCACGACCCGCAGCGAGATGTTCAAGGTCTTCAACATGGGCGTGGGTTTCGTCTTTGTGGTACGGCCCTACTTCGCTGAAGGCGTGATGCGATCACTCCGCCGCGCCGGCGAACAGCCGTTCATTCTCGGCCACGTTCGACGTGGCGGGGGAGGGGTGAAGTTTGTGTAGGGCATGTCGTTCAGGTTGACCGCGTCGGTTTTGGAACCGCGGACTCATCAGCCATTGTCACGTAGCGCCAGAGCGTGGAGAGGATCTTATGTGTGACGAATCCGGGCACGCCTGAGCTTCAGCCCCGGGGAGCCCGCGTTTGACGATGACGGGACAGGACAGTCATCGCTCGCGGCGAGGCAGGCTAGAGCGGTTTCACTTAATTCGTAGCGCGTTCGGCGCCTGTTAGGGTTGCGCCCTGCGCGTGTTGTCCGTAGATTCGTTCCGGGCCCCCGGAGTGGGGCAGGAAGGAGTCACGGATGGCAACGCCGTATTCGCAGGAT
>JAJDDV010000013.1 GCA_029260135.1 Phycisphaerae bacterium
AGCGGGCGGTGGTCTTCGAACTCGAGCGTGCAGATGGAGTGCGTAATCCCCTCGATCGAATCTTCCAGGCCGTGTGCCCAGTCGTACATCGGGTAGACGCACCACTCGTCACCCGTGCGATGATGCGCCGCGTGCAGAATGCGGTACATCACCGGGTCGCGCATGTTCATGTTGGCGTGCTGCATGTCGACCTTGGCGCGGAGCGTGCGCGAGCCGTCGGGGAACTCGCCGGCCTTCATCCGCGCGAACAGGTCGAGGTTCTCTTCGACGGGGCGATCGCGAAACGGACTGTTCTTGCCCGGCCTGGTGAGCGTACCGCGATACTCGCGCGTCTCCTCGGGCGTCAGATCGCAGACGAACGCGTGGCCGGATTTGATGAGCTGTACCGCCCAGTCGTACAACTGCTGGAAGTAGTCCGACGCGAAGAGCAGCCGGTCTTCCCAGTCGAAGCCAAGCCAGCGCACGTCCTCCTTGATCGACTCGACGTATTCATCTTCTTCCTTGACCGGGTTGGTGTCGTCGAAGCGGAGGTTGCACAGCCCGCCGGGATACTGTTTCGCCAGCCCGAAGTTCAGGCAGATCGACTTGGCGTGCCCGATGTGCAGATAGCCGTTGGGCTCCGGCGGGAACCGCGTGTGAACCCGGCCATCCCACTTGCCCGTTTTTAGATCGTCTTCGATGATCTCTTCGATGAAGTTCAGAGATCGTTTGGGTTTCTCTGTATCCATAAATCACGAACCTGCGTTGTAGAAGTAGAGTGCATCTTGATGCACCTTCCGTGTCATCGCTCGGGTGCCATGCCCATGCCGAAGGCGCGGGCATGTCCTCAAACGCCCGCCACACGCGGGGGGAGGTCATCATCATCCGGGTCCAGATGCACGCCGGAACGTCCCTCGTAGTACCTGGCGCTAGACCATTCCCAGTCCGTGGGCGATTCAACGAGTCCACGCCGGACCGGGTTGGCGTGAATATAGTCGATCGTCCTGTGAACCGCATCAGGTGTAACCAGGTTTCGATCGTACCCGCCACCACGCTGCCAGAAATGGTGTGTCGTCTGTCCGTTCGCCCCGACGTCCGCCATGTTCGCGAGAAAGGGAGGAGCATGCTGTCGCACATACTTCAGCACGGCTCGGGTCACCGGCTGCTTGATGTCCCCTAGAATCGTACTGATCGAGTAATGATCCTCGCACGGAAAGAGGACGAGGTGGACATGCTCCGGCATCAGCACGTAGGCCCAGACGGCGAAATGGTGCTTCCGGCTCGCCGTGCCCAACGCCTCCAGGAACCAGAGACGCGAGCGGTCCCGCGCTAAGAAGGGCCGTCGTTGATAGCAGCTGAACGTTAGTGCGTGGGCATTGCCGCGATCGTTGTACCGGCGGCAGGTCTTACGGAACTCCCGGTCCGAATCAAGCTGGTTGGACCGTGATGTCCCCAGGTCTTCCACGTTACTTCTTCCTTGGACGGCTGCCCGAAAAACTACATGCCCGCGCCTTCGGCTTGGGCATGGCACCCGAGGTCGGCATGGCACCCGAGGTGAGTAGGGCACCCGAGATCGGCATTCGCGCGGTTGCATCACGGCGTGTCAAGACTCGTCCTCGCGTTTCGCCAGGCAGAGGCGAATGCGAGCCAGGGAGTGCTCAGGCCCCAGCAAGAACAAACTCTCGTGGATCGACGGGCTGATCGTTGCGCCGGTGATGGCCACGCGGATCGGCTGAGCGACGTGGCCCAGCTTCGTCTCCTTCTCTGTCATCACACGATTCAACAACGACTCCAACACGTCGCCCGTCCACTCGGTCAATGCCTCGAACCGATTCAGCAGATCTTCGAGCATCGCATACCCGGCACCGTCATTCTTCTTCAGCACCTTCTTGACGGCCTTGGGATCGTAAACGATGTCATCATCGGCCGTGAACAGGAATCGCACCTTGGCGTCGACCTGGCGAAACGTCCGGAATCCGCGGCAGGCGCGAAGAATCAACCGCAGCACCGCATCCGTCACCGGACCGTTGACCCATTCCGAGATCTCACCGCCGTCGAGATTCGCGCTGAGATACTCCTTGTAGGCTTCGAGCAGCCGATCCTCCGACAGACGTGCCGCCCAGTCCGTATTGAACGACTGAAGCTTCTCTCGATCGAACTTCGCGTTCGTCTTGCCGATCCGATCGACGCTGAACAGCGTCGTCATTTCTTGGAGGTCGAACTGTTCCCGATCCTCACCCGGCGACCAGCCCAGCAGCGAGATGAAGTTCAACACCGCCTCCGGAAGATATCCGGCTACTCGGAAATCGTGTACGTCGATCTCCGGCGGCGGCAGGCCTTTCTTGATCGCTTTCTCTTTGTCCCGCTTGCTCATCTTGCTGCCGTCGATGTTGAAGATGACCGGCAGATGGGCGTAACGCGGCGTCGAAAAACCCAGCGCCCGCTGCAGCGCGATGTGCTTGGGCGTGTTCATCAAATGCTCCTGACCGCGGAGCACGTGCGAGATCTTCATCAGCTCATCGTCCACCACGCAGGCGAGATGATACGTCGGAAACCCGTCGCCCTTCTGGATCACGAAGTCTTCGTGCTGATCCGCCGCGACCGTCACCTGACCGAGAATCTCGTCGTCCACCGTGATGTCCGCCGCGGGCATCTTCAGCCGAACAACGACCGCTCGCCCTTCCGCGCGCACCGCCAGCCCCTCTTCGATCGAGGGAAGCGGATCGGGCCTGGGGTACCTGAACCCGCCCGTCGCCTTCTCCGCCGCAGCCCGCATCGCCCCGAGTTCTTCGGGCGTCTCCAAGGCGTAGTAGGCCTCACCCGACGCCAGAAGCTGATCGAGATACTTGTTGTAGAGGTCGAGCCTTTCGCTCTGGTAGTAAGGTCCAAACGCCCCGCCGGCTTCGGGACCTTCATCCCAGGTAAGCCGCAACCACCGAAGATCGTCGAGAATCTGCCCGACCGAATCCTCCACGTGACGTGTCCGGTCGGTGTCTTCAATGCGCAGGATCAGCTTACCACCATATTTCCGCGCGAGAAGCCAGTTGAACAGCACCGTGCGAGCGCCGCCGATGTGCAGATATCCCGTGGGTGACGGAGCGAATCGTACACGAACGTTTCCCGAATCCTGCAAAGTCACGTTGATCTCTCAGAAGCGTACGGTGCATCTTGATGCACCATTTGTCTAATGTGCCACTGCTCTGTGAGCACTGCCGCCTGACACGGCAAGCCGCCACGCCAGGGTGCCACGCCAGGGTGCCATGGCCAAGCGAAGCGCCGCCATGCCGTGTGGCACCGGTCTCCAACCGGTGAGGCAGCGCCAGGGACCGCATTGAATCACGCAAGCTTCCGCGATTCGTCCGATGACGAATCATCGTTTCCGCCCCGCTTGGACGAGCGCCCGCGCTCACGCAAATATCGAGCCAAAAGGAAAACCGGCCCGCTGGCCGCATACCACAACACCAGCGCCAGCAACATCGGCGCCTTGTACGACCAGAACACCGCAAAAATCAGCAGGAACAGCACCACCTGCTGAAACGGCTTGCGCTCGAAGAAATAGGCACGGTGCAAGCGCCGATACGGTACGCGACTCACCATCAGAAACGCGAGCAGAACCGCCACCAACGGCATCAGGTAGACGATCCGCGCCTGCGCCAACGCCCCCATCTGGTCTTGAACGAGAATCAGCGCCGCCATAACCGCCGCCGCGCCAGGACTGGGTATGCCCCGAAACGTGCGATAGTCGAAGTCCGCCTTCGCGTGCTCGACGTTGAACCGCGCCAATCGAACGGCGGTGAACGCTACATACACCGCGGCCGCGATCCACGCCGCGCGCCCGACAAAATGCTCGCTGATCGGCGATGGGAGAATCGACTCGCCGGCGAGCACCTGCGTCATCAACGCCACCATCAGCGTCGCCGGCGCCACACCGAACGTCACGACATCCGCAAGAGAATCAAGCTGACCACCGAAGTTTGTCGTACTTCTCGTCACGCGGGCGAGCAACCCGTCGAGAAGATCGAACACCATCCCCAGAATCACCAGCCCCGCGCCGAGCGACAGAAAGGATGGGAGCATCCGCTCCAGCAGCGACGGGTTCAGCGACGCAGCCTCCGGCCCACCCGCGCCGAGCTCATACATCGCGCGAAGCGCAAAATGGATCGCCGAGAACCCGCACACCAGGTTGCCCAGCGTCATCAGTGTCGGAACCAGTGACAGCGATCGCAGCCGCCGTCGGCGACGTCGCCCCCCGCCCGATTTCTGGAGCTTCATGTTGGGTTCATCACTCATTCGACGTCACCCTGTCTACGCCCCCGCAACCGCCGCCTGCAACACCTCGGCGTTCACCGCTCGGGGCGATAAGGGCTGCCGGGCCATCAGCGTCACCCCCGCCCGAATCTTGTCACCCACACAAACCGAAAGCTCGGTCTCTTCCAGACGCGGAATGATCAATTCCGTCCGCGAGCCGAACTTGATCAACCCGAACCGCTCGCCCGTCGACACCCGATCACCCACACCCACATGGCAGATAATTCGCCGCGCGACCATGCCCGAAACCTGCCGAACCAGAACAGGTCCTGGCATCGGCGCGTCCGTGTCCATCAAAAGCGTGTTCGATTCGTTCCGTGCACCCGACTCCGGATGCCGTGCGTCCAGAAACTCCCCCTTGCGGTACGACACCTTCCGAACCACACCCGCGCACGGAGCCCGGTTGATGTGTACGTTGAACAGACTCAGAAAAACACCGATCCGAACCGCAGGACCGTCCAGCGGCCCAAAGTGCTCCAACTCCGTGATCTCCGTGACCGTGCCGTCCGCCGGCGCGCAAAGCTCACCCGCCGCGAAACAACCCTTGCGACGCGGATCTCGAAAAAAGCACAGGACCCAGACCCAAACCACGACAAACGGCGAGGCCAGTGGCCACCAGACAAACGTCGCACCCACCACGCCGGCGCCAAGAACCAGCGTCGCGACGCACATCTCCCGAAGACCTTCTCTTGCAAGCGGCATAACGGGCGACATGGTAGTCCAACAATACCCGCTTTTCAACGAGCACACGGGACGGCGCCGCGAACTCTCCGACCCCTCACGGCACGCCACGCGAAGGCGCCGAGCACCACGGCGATCACCCCCTGAACGATCAACCCAGGCCAGGCCGAAACGCCCAGATCAACCCAGCTCACGATAAACGTACCCACCGGAGAGCATCCCATCAGTATCGAGTAGTGCTGGGCCTCCTCGAACTCACGCAGCCATTCCGAACGTCCGAGGTCGATCAACGGTGGCAACCCCCAGACGAAGAGCACGTACATCGCCACGAGAAACCGCGGCGACTTCATCGCGCGGTAGCCCACCTCGAACAGGCTTTGCATCGTCAATGCAGCCACAAGACACGCCGCCACCGTGCACCCCCACGCAAGGAAAACAGACTCACGCAAACCCAGATGCTCGCGCACAAAGACCGCCTCGAACCAGATCGTCTGCCCCAGCACGACCATCACCGCGGGCATCATAACAGCCGCACTCAACGCCACCGTCGTCGGCGATAGGCGATCGCCCCATCCGCGCACCGATGCGCCGCGCTCCCGCAGCACACTGCACTTCACCGCGCCGGCGATCGGTACCAACGCCAGCAGCAGCGCACCGACCAGCGTCCCAAGCCACTGCATCGAAACCATTGTCGCATCGGCGAACCCCGGCATCTTCGCCGCGGTAATCTGCTGAAACGCGTAAAGACCCCCAGCCCCGAAGACCAGACCCATAAACAGAAAGAACAGTCCGCGACCCCCATTGAACGCAGGCAGGTCCGGCCGGCGATACTTGACCGCCGCCGTCGAGACCCAAAACGCCGTCAACACCACGTTGACACCCAGCACGATAATGATCGCCGGGGCTGCCACCGTCGTGATACCGGTCAACACCCAGACGGCAAACAGGATCGAATAGACGTTCAGAATCAACGCCGCGCCCGGAATGAACCCGATCGGTACGGTAAGCCCGGCTGCCACCACCAGAATCGGTGCCGGACTGATCGGCTTCTCCGGGCGCATCCCGATCAGCACCGCCGCGGACCAAAGCGTCACCCCTCCCGACAGTAGCACGAGATTGCCGAACAACCACGATTTCACCGGCAAACCGCCAAGATGGCTTAGAATCGCCCCCGCCACCGCGAACAGGACAAAGATCGCCAGGATTTGAATCGTCGAACCCAGCAGGTAACCAAACACCACGCCCAGGTTCGTCATCGGCGTCAGACGGTGCGACTCGATCATCTTGTTCTGGTAGTCGCGGAGCATCGACCGATACACGGCGTTGCACCCGGCCAGCACCACGGCCGCAATCTGAAGCGCGGCAATGATGTTCACAACCCAGCCCAGAACCGAGGGCAACGGGTCCAGAATGAATAGCCGCCGGATCCCCAGCGTCCCCGCCACAATCACGGTCGCCGTGATCATCAGCACGCCCATCATGCGCCGATGACCACCCAGCAGTTGATACTGCACACGCCACATCGCGATCGGGATTTGCAGACGTTCGCTCATCAATCCACCTGACGGATCCCCGCGCGAAGGTAAGCATCCTCGAGACTCGCCTTGACGGCCGAGAACGATAGAACGGCGATGTCCGCGGTGACCAACTGTCGAAGGAGCGCGGCCGCCGCCTGCTCCTCACCGCGATACTCGAATTGCAGCGTCCGTCCGTTCGTCGCGATGTTCGACACATCAACCACCGACTGCAAGAGTCCCGCGCAAGACTGCGTATCCCCCAGAACCGAAACTTCGTAAACACGCCGCTCGTCCTGGCGATGAACCATACGTTCCGCCGTATCCCAGCGCAGAATCTTTCCGTGCTCGATGATCGCGATATGCGTGGCCACTTCCTCGAGATCCGCCAGAATGTGCGACGAAACGATCATCGCGCAACCCTGCTCCCGGAGCATCCCCAGCACCCGCCGAAGCTCGATCCGACCCGCCGGGTCAAGACCCGCCAGCGGTTCATCCAGCAGAACCACATGCGGCTGAGGAAGAAACGTCCGCGCCAGCGTCAACCGCTGATGCATCCCCCGAGACAGTTCCTTGATCAGCGCGTGACGCTTATCAACAAGCCAGAGATGCTCGAGCCAGAAGTCGATTCGCTCGTCCGCCGTATCCCGATCGAGCGCATACGCCCCCGCAACGAACCGCAGGAATTGCTCGACCGTCAGCTCGTCATACGCCGGCGGAGAATCCGGCGCAAATCCGATATGATGGCGCACAACCTCGTGCTCACCCAGGACAGGCTTGCCGAACACCAGCGCCTCACCCCGCGTCGGCGCGTGCAGACCCGCCAGCACACGAAGAAGCGTCGTCTTACCCGCCCCGTTCGGACCCACCAGCCCCACAAGCTGACCGCCCGTCAACTCGAACGATACGTCGGCCACCGCAACCAGCGAGCCGAACTCGACGCGGACCTTCCGGGCTTCCAGCAACGCATTCATACGTGAAGAATCCAATCGCAGGACCGACCTCACGGACACCCCGCAGGCTCCGGCTAAGGCCCGCCCGAATCCTCTCCAGGCCCATCGGTTTTAGCCTACCCCCAACGTCCGAGTCAAATGAGACCTCAATTCACGCCTAGATGGAGGGATAGGCAATTCCAGGCCGATACAGACAGGGAGGGGCAGTTGGCGTGGAGATTGCGTACCTCCACCGTTTCCGGTATGCGTGTCATCGGGCTCGGCCAGACGAGACAGCCGGTACCGAGGACCGCCTCGTTTAGACCATAAGACGCTCACGAAGGCACGGCGTCTACCGCTTCACACGGAGATCCGAAATGTCGACGGCGATTGTCCATGTAGAGGGTCGTGAAATCCTGGACTCACGAGGCCACCCAACCCTCGAGGCCACGGTCGTCCTGGAGGATGGTAGCTACGGCGAAGCCGCAGTGCCCTCGGGCGCATCAACGGGCGAGCACGAAGCCGTCGAACTCCGAGACGGCGACGAAAAACGATACGGCGGTAAGGGCGTCCTCAACGCCGTAGAGAACATCAACCGCCAGCTCGCCGAAGCCGTCATCGGTCTCGATGCCACCGACCAGGAAGAGGTCGATCAGGTCATGATCGACCTCGACGGCACCGAAAACAAAGCCAAGCTCGGCGCAAACGCCATCCTCGGCGTCTCCCTGGCAGCCGCCAAAGCCGCCGCCCAATCCGCGGGGATCCCCCTGTTCCGCTACCTCGGCGGACCAACGGCACACATCCTCCCCGTCCCCATGATGAACATCCTCAACGGAGGTAAACACGCCGACAACAACGTCGACTTCCAGGAGTTCATGATTCAACCCTGGGGAGCGCCCTCCTTCCGCGAAGCCCTTCGAATGGGCTCGGAGTGCTTCCACGCGCTCAAGAAGGTCCTCAAAGCAAGAAACTACAACACCGCCGTCGGCGACGAAGGCGGCTTCGCACCCAACCTGAAATCCAACGAAGAAGCACTCGAAGTCGTCGCCGACGCCGTCAAGGCCGCCGGATATAGCCTCGGTAAAGACATCTTCATCGCACTCGACCCCGCAACCTCGGAGATGTTCGATAAGAAGACCGGAACCTACAAGTTCTTCAAGTCCGCGCCGGACAAGAGCGTAACGTCCGACGAGTTGTCGGCTTATTGGGCCGGCTGGTGCGAGAAGTACCCCATCCGAAGCCTCGAAGACGGACTCGCCGAAGACGACTGGGAAGGCTGGAAGTCACTGACGCAGATGCTCGGCGAAAAAGTCCAGCTCGTCGGCGACGACCTCTTCGTCACCAACACCAAGAGACTCAAACGAGGGCTCGACATGGGCGCCGCGAACTCGATCCTCATCAAGGTCAACCAGATCGGCACCCTCACCGAGACATTCGCCGCCATCGACCTGGCCATGCGAAACGGTTGGTCGGCTGTCATCAGCCACCGCAGCGGCGAGACCGAAGATACGACGATCGCCGACATCGCCGTCGCATCCGGCGCCGGTCAGATCAAGACCGGAAGCCTCTGTCGTAGCGACCGAATCGCCAAGTACAATCGCCTCCTGAGAATCGAGGAACACCTGGGCGACGCCGCCGTCTACGGAGGCGAGTTCTGGAATAAGTAAGACGCGCGCCCGCCTCCCCCCTTTCTACGGGGGGATCGAGGGGGGTACTTCGAACCTTGACGGGTGGCCCAGCTCGTTAGCGAAGCGCTGAGCTGGGGGAGTGATTGAGCGAATGCGATGCGTTCCGAGAGTGGACGCCCGCTATTGTGACGGGTGGCCCAGCTCGTTAGCGAAGCGCTGAGCTGGGGGAGTGATTGAGCGAATGCGATGCGTTCCGAGAGTGGACGCCCGCTATTGTGA
>JAJDDV010000121.1 GCA_029260135.1 Phycisphaerae bacterium
TCTAGCCCCGGTTGTCTCGCTTCCGCCGTGAACCGTGTCGGCCCACGCGCCCATGTGCAGAGCCTCAATTCGTTGGGGCATCTGTAGATAGACGCCGGTGCGGGTCTCTTGGCGCGTCAATCCGCATTTTCTCGGAACTCGCGTCTCGACTGCCCGATAATCGCCCGGCTCGCCCGATGAACTCGTTAGGTTCACACACCACGCCTTGAGAAACCGTGTCGGATCACCATAATAGGTGCCGGGTTTATGACGCAAGCCGATAGAACACACCCCAGTTTTCTACTCCGCCTGCGAGACCAGGCGGATCAGCTCAGTTGGCCGGAGTTTCACGCACGCTACGGCCACATGCTGTACCGGTACGCGCGGTCGAGAGGGGCGTCGCACTCCGACGCGGAAGATGCCGTGCAAGAGGTGGAAATGCAGCTTTTTCAGGCGATCGAGGGCTTCGAATACGACGGGCGAAAGGGCAGATTCCGTTCGTATCTGCGGGCTGCGGTCGTTCATTCGGTTGCCCGGCGAGCCGACTGCAACGCCAAACAGCCCACCCACGTGGACCCGCGTTCCTTCGATTATGTCGAGGGCGAGCAGGAAGCCCGGCAGGACGAGAAGTGGATGCATGAGTGGAATCTGCAGCAGCTCCGTGAGGCGGTTTCCTCTGTCGCCGGCGATTTTGACCAAACGACGCTGAAGGCGTTTGAAATCCACGTGTTGGCGGGTCGCCCAGCCCCGGAAGCGTCCCGGATGCTGGATGTGAGCGTTTGGAGCATCTATCGGGCACGGGATCGCGTGCTCCGCCGGCTAAAAACCCGGATGACTGAGCTTGAATGGGGGTAACGAGCGTTCGCCCCGCCCGGAATTCCGCGCCAAACCGGTCCTGGGGTTGTCTATGGTGAAGGTGTGGGGCTCGCGCCGAGGTTGCGCGGCCCGGGCGATATTCTTTGGATCCAATGGACTCTAGTGCTTGTCCGCATTGCGGCTTCGAATTCCGTCAGTCTATGGCGTCGGCGCCGGACCGCTGCGCGAATTGCGGGCAGGGGATCCCGATCCATCCACCGACCGATGTGGCGGAGGCGGCGAACGGAATCGGCGTGACCGTGGGAACGGCAGACCGGTCTGAGGACAATGAACTCGTCTCCAAGCTCCGTTCCGCGTTTGAGTATCAGGCCGATGCTCTCGCCGCCTCAGGGACTTGCTGGTTGGGCGAAGGCGGCGGCATGAACGAGACGATTGGAGCCGTCTACGCCGAAGCTGCACTCCCCGAAGGCACGAGGCTGGGCGATTTTGAGATCCTCAGCGAGCTGGGACGGGGTGGAATGGGCATCGTCTATCGTGCCAAGCAGCATTCCCTGGGAAGACTGGTCGCACTGAAGGTTCTCCCCGGTTTCGCACGCTTCGGCAGGTCTGCCGTCGAACGCTTTCAGACCGAAACGCGTGCGGCTGCACAGCTTCACCACACCAACGTTGTCGGCACGCACGCCCAAGGTGAGTATAACGGCCAATACTACTATGCCATGGAGCTGATCGATGGAATCAGCCTCGATGTGGCCATCCGGTCCGGGTGCGATTGGGTGCGTCAGCCACGCGTTCGCGACGCTGAAGCCGATCGACAGGACGAGGGCGCGGATCCGCAAAACACACCTGTCGATGAACGCGCGGACCTGACGCGACGTACGACGAGCGACTACCGGGCCATCGCGCGTGCCATCTCTGAAATTGCGGACGCTTTGGCGTTTGCACACAAGAGCGGCGTTGTGCATCGAGACGTCAAACCCCACAATCTGCTGCTCGACGCCGGAGGACGCATCTACCTCACCGATTTTGGGCTCGCTCGCCTTACCGACAGCGATCTCGATCTGACAAGACCCGGTGAAGTGATGGGAACGCCGGCCTACCTCTCGCCGGAGCAGACACGCGGAGACATCGACCGGATCGATGGCCGAACCGACGTCTACTCACTCGGTGTAACGCTCTACGAACTTCTCACGGGGCGCCGGCCATACGAAGGTCAGCTCCGCGAGCAGATCATGCGCGACGTCTGTGACAAGGAGCCGACATCGCCCAGGCGTCTGATCCGTCAGATTCCCGCCGAACTCGAGACGATCTGCCTGGTCGCCATGGCCAAGCGACCCGAGAGTCGATATGCCACCGCCGGTGCCATGACCGATGACCTCCGCCGCTTTGCCGAAGGTCGTCGTATTCGTGCCAGGCTCCCCGGAAGGGTCCACCGTTTGGTGCGCAGGGCGGGGAGACACAAGGCGATCGCCTTTGCCATAAGTGCTACGACGGTGGCAGTTATGGCCACGGCGGGGTGGGCCTTCTTCGCCCACGCCTCTCGCATCAACGAAGCCGAATCGCTGGCGCGACAGGCCTACGAGCAGCTTGCCTTCTACGACTATCGACGCCCGGATCTCGTTCAGCCCATGCTTGCGCGCGCCATCCACCTCGGGGCGGACGCCCCGGAGACCGCGTGGGCACAAGCCTTGGTAGCCATAGGTCAAACC
>JAJDDV010000122.1 GCA_029260135.1 Phycisphaerae bacterium
TATACCGACGCTGTTCTTCGTCTCTGGTTGCGTCACGCCACAGTCATTGGGGACAAAGAGCGCCACGACGTTTCTCATGGCAAAAGCCCGGCGACTACTACTCCCCTGGAGTATTGCCGTGTTGACCTTGATTCCGCTCTACAAGATCCTCTTCCTATCCTCTCGCAATATACCCCAGGAGCACTGGGCAACCTATTTCCACTGGAACGCGCTTTGGAGTCAGAACTGGCTGTGGTTTCTTCCGGTGCTGTTCATGTTCAACGTGCTGTACCTGCTTCTTTCCAGAGCCAAGGTGATGCCCACAGGCATCTCACTCAGGGCAGCTGTCGCGGGCACCTTTCTAATCAGCGTTGCGTACAGTTCGTGCATGGACGTTCTCGGCCTTCGTGGCTGGACAAAGACGGCGCTGCTCGATTTCCAGAACGAAAGGCTGCTCGTCTACTTCATGATGTTCCTGCTGGGTGCGATGTGTTTCCGGCAGAACGTCTTTGCATCGCGACCCACGAGCAGGGCACGTTATGTTGCCATTGCTGTGACCGCTTGCATACCCATTGCACTCTACTGCTTCTTCTACAACAGAGCCTCGACCGCAGCAGGCCCTCATGTTGTCTCTGCTATGGGCGATACGCTGCTGTTGTGCCTGAGTTTCCATCTGTCACTATATGCCGTGCTCCACGTGGCAGTATGTACGTTCCGGGAGTATCTGAATAGACATGGTCGAGTCAGCACCATGTTGAACAAGAGCACACTCTATGTCTACATACTGCACACGGTGGTGCTGGGCGGCGTAGCTGCGGCCATGCTCCCAACTGCACTCCCTTCGCTATTGAAGCTCGCTATTCTGACGGTGGCTACCTATACGGCATGCCATCTGCTAGTGCACTCTTGGAGAAGACTCATTGAGGCGGCGACATCCCCTACGAAAATGGAGGTACGAGCGATGAAAGCACTGACGCCGGCACTACTCATGGTCACAGTCCTCAGCGTTACCGGCTGTGGAAAGCAGGAGCGTCGACAGGAGAGAGCACTCCGTCCGCATGTGAGCATCCACCTGGCAGCCCTTCAGGGCCATGTTGACGCCATTCAACAGCACATCGAAGCAGGTTCCAACCTGGACGAGAAGGATGAGCATGGGTCCACGTCGCTGATCGTTGCGGTTACATTTGGCAAGACGCAAGTGGCTCGGGCACTGATCGACGCCGGGGCCGATATGGAGATCAGAAACAACGATGGTGCAACTCCGCTCCACATAGCCGCTTTCCTTTGCCGCATCGAGATCGTCGAGGCCCTGCTCGACAACGGCGCTGACAAGAATGCGAGAAATCAATCAGGAAGGACCGCCTTGGACACTGTCGCAGGCCCTTTCGATAATGTCAGAGGGATATACGATCACCTCGGAGAGGGCCTCAGACCACTGGGTTTCAGATTGGACTACGACCGGATCAAGAGAACACGACCGAGGATTGCCGAGATGCTGCGACAGGCGTAGCCTCATGATCAGTGAACGTGAATCGGGCACTGCCCGTTGAGCGAGTGGTGCCTGGCCGGCGAATCCTAACTTGGAGCAAGTGGACTCATTGGGTGACGCGATGACGGAACACCACTAGACTCTGGCCACTGGTATCTGCCTGCAACGGGCGGCGAACGGTTGGTCGACGACCGATGCAACGCAACCCCCGATACTTGCACGAGTAGGCCGACGCTCGCTCAGCGCCGAATTGAGGTCAACTCCACTCGAAGTTATCGCGACTGATGCTCTACCGTTGTTGATTCAAAAACGCAGTTCAATCCTCGCGACATGCCTGTGAATTGTTGCCAAAGGCGTAGCCCGGGACAAACTCCGAATTTGTCCAGGGCGAGCGTGTGTCCGAAAGTGTTTACGACAAAACAACTTAGAACAGCGGGCGACGAGACTCGAACTCGTAACATTCAGCTTGGAAGTACAATTCGGTTTTCCCTGCCGAAACCGCGGAAGTCCTTGTCTTGCAGCAGCTTAGCGTGATAGTAGCGATTCGCAAGACGTCGCGTTTTGACGCATTCTTTCGCACCTATTCGCAGCATCTGCACGCGCAGAACCGTAGTCGATTGCGCGGATATCCCCCGGCCAGAAAACGCCTCGTTCGCAGCTCGCTTAATCGCTGAATAGCGCCTGAAAAGCGGCGAGGTCATTGAGGTCGTTGTCGTTGTCGTTGTCGAAGTCGAAGCACTCGCAGCCTGTACCGAATCCGCCGCCTGGGCCGAGGAGGCACGCGGCAAACTTGACGTAGTCGCCGAGATCGACGTATCCGTCACAGTTGCAGTCGCCACTTCCGCAAGTGAGGCTAAGGGTCAGTACGCCCGTGCCCACGTGCGGTTCGCTTATGGACACGCCGCCGACCCGGATGAGGATCTCCTCGCTATTCGAGACCGGAACATCGATGCTCGATCCGGGTGGACAAACCGTATCGTTGTCGCATGGTCCCGGTATAAGTGCGCCGCAACTGCCGGCGTAGGCTTCGATCACCGTGTCGAAGGTCACACTCGTACACGTATCGACTGTCAAGATGCCAGCAGCTGGCGCAACATAGCGAAACCAAACATCGCGGACGAAAACATTCCCCAGACAATCCGACGGCCCGTCGGTCGTCGCCTGCTCGTTGCAGAAGGGTGTTTGGCCTTCGGTGACCAGCCGAGCTTCGGCGCAGTTGTCATTGGAGTTGTCACATGCATCGACACACGCCGGAACGCAGTCGTTGCAGATGTTCGCGCATGTGGTCTGTTGGAGCGGGCAGTTTGGGTCATCGAATAGAACACAAACCTCATTCGGGCCGCAAGAGACGGCGCTATCACACGAACTTGTAGACGCGCAGGTTCGAGGCTCAACACAGATGTTGGCGTCATCCGTTGTGGTCGCGCAACCGCATTCTATCTGACATATCGAAGTGCACCCGTCGCCGTCGTCGGTGTTTCCGTCGTCGCATTGCTCCGTTCCGGCTCCTTCGTTCCAGATCAGCCCATCACCGCAGGTCCCGTTCGTACAGCTATTGGTGCAGTCGTCGTTATCGTTCGTGTTGCCGTCGTCGCACTCCTCACCGGGGTCTTGGGTCCCGTCACCACAGCCAGGTATCGTCACGGAAATGATTTGATTGCAGGTAGCCCTGTTACCACAACCGTCTTGAGCGCCCCACGTGCGCGTAATCGTCTGCGGCGAGCTGCATCCGGTCAGCGTATCGCTGTCATTGCGGATAATAAGTAGGCTGCTGTCGCAATCGTCCGTCGCGGTCGCGCTGCCAGTGTTTTCCGGAAGGGGTGAATCGGTACAAGCGATGGTGATATCTGGCGGACAGGTAATGACAGGGTAGATGGTATCGATTCCGGTAATCACTTGTTCGCAGGTGTTCTCGTAACCACAAGCGTCGACGGCCGTAAACGTCCGCGTGATCTGCCCCGGATTCGAACCGGAACAATTGTTCACAAGCGTCGAATCGGTCGGGGTGTTGATCGTCACGCCACTGCAGGTGTCCGAAGCGATAGCGTTACCGGTCGTCGACACCGAGGTATCACTACCGCACTCAACCCTCACATCGGCCGGGCAGGAAATCGTCGGGGCTCCGTCGTTAACGATGACGGACGCACAACACGACGACTGCAATTCGCCGTCACTGACCTCCAGCCGAGCCAAACAGGTTCCGCTGCACACGCCGTCAAATTGCAGCGTCGACGTCGCACCGCTCGAGTTCGATAGAACTGCGTTCGGGCATGACGTGGTCCAGGAATAGGTCAGCGTGTCACCTATATTAGGATCGAAGGACGCGGTGCCATCCAGACTTACCGACGCCGTGGCGCCGTCGCAAGTGTTCGACACGTACGGACCGCCGGCGTCGCACGCCGGCGCCGCGTTCAACGTTTGATTGGTCACGGTCAATTGGCAGAGACCGTCAAAGGTGCCTATTTCGACCACCGAGGTTTGACAATCGAGAAGAACTTCCGACCCTCCGCCCATCCCAACACCAACACCTAATCCCACGGTGGTACCGATATTGGCGCATTGGCTCGCATCGGGTAACGGTACAAGATCGGCCGGGCCGCACGTGTTTTCCGGGGTGTCCACAAAGACTGTGCACGCACTGGCCCCGACATTTGCAATCGGCGTATCCACGGCTGCGCAAATCGCTGCGGAGTGACCGGCGACGCCGGAGAAGTCTACTTTGAAATCCCCCTTGTTCTTTCCCACCCCGGCCGCAAGCATCAAACCGCCGCCGCTGCACGTCGTGAAGAAACAGCCATACTTGCCGTCGCGGGAATAGATTGTCCCCACTTCCGTGGCGACGGCCACGGCCGCCCCGGCGTCCGCCGTAATGCCGAACGTGTCCGTTACCGGCCCTATTAGAGGATTTATCGAGGTCAGTTGCGCCGCCAAGCACTCCACCGGGCTGAAAACCGCCGCGCAAAGTTCGGGCGGAACAAGTTGGCCCTCATTCGGCAAGCCGCATCTCGATTCAGTAGGAGTGATCAGATGACATACTAGTGGCGGCGTGCAGCGGAAACCTGGTAGAATAATAGAGCACGTGGAACCGGCCAGTCCACAAGGATCACACGCCGGCACGCCTGCGAGGCAGTTGGTCCGATCCGTGCGGCAAGTGGCCTGGCACGAGGTGTCCAGGAAACATCCCACAAGACAGAGTCCATACTCAATGTCACACAAAGCCTTGGCGGCGTCGATGATGGTATCGTTGTTACAGCACCCGATTGAGTAGTCTATCTGGGTACCTGACGAGCAGGTGGAACAGGCGAACCCGTCGCAAACGGTGGAATAGTCTTGAGCGGGCACACCACCCAGCTGAGAGCACTCGACGCCGGACAGCACCTGACAGGATTGACCGCCGTCAAGGCAACACGCTCTTTCGCAGACGCTCTCGTCGGTTCCTTCCTGCCAGATCCCTCCGCTCTCTACGCATGGATCCTCGCGTAGGATCATGCCGTCGCCACCGAAGCAACAAACGCCCTCTGGTGCTAAACAAGGGTTGATCGGAGAGCAGGTCGAGTTTCCTCCAAACCAGAACCCTGGACAATCAGGATAGCTCTGCATAGAGCAATCCATGCCGCCGGAACCACCGCAACACGCGCCGTCAGGCAAGGGGCAGGGATCCGAAGTGCACGTGGTGTCGTCACCCTGATACACGCCCGTGCCGCCGAAAACATTGTTGTTCTCGCACGCGCGCTCCGTGACTTCGCTGAGCACTTCGTCGTCCACGCAAAAGATGTCTCCACTGCCCTGGGTGACACAGCAGGCGCCAGTCGGTAGCGCGCAGGGGCCCGTCAAGGGGTCGGGGCCGCAGGCTGTTTGGTCGCCCAGCCAAGTTCCATATATTCCGGTGCAGGCGGCCTCGGTCAGGAATTCGCAGTCGGCGAAGCCGGGTGCCGGCTCAGAGCAGCACGCACCTTCTGGTAGACTGCAAAGCCCGCCAGGAGGACACGTGGTGCCGACTCCCAGGGAAACGCCGTCACATCCGATAGGAGTCGTCTCGGAGCAGTCCTGAAACCGTCCGCAGCACGCGCCCGTACAGAGGTTTGGCGTGCAGGAGTTGGTGGCCGACCACGTGCCGTCGCAAAGTGCCTCTGCCAGATCAGTTACGCAATCCCCACTGTCAGTGTCACAGCACGAGCCCCAGCATGGGAAGGGTGTGCAACTCGAGCCATCGCCCCAATAGCGAGAGCCAGCTGCGAGGCATTCGGCGGGACTCTGAATCTGGCAACCGCCGGAACCGTCGCAGCAGGCACCCGTTGGGCATGTTGTGCCACACCCCTGAAATTGGTTTCCGCCTCCTTCGCAATCCACCTGTGTTTCAATCGAACAACCATTCGCATCAACGCACGCGCCTGTTTGATCGGCGCACAGGCTGCCCTCTCCGAAGTATGTCCCCGAACAGTTAGCTTGCGGCAACTCTTGACACGTGATGGTGCCCGGCATGGCCTCGAAGCAGCAGGCGCCCTGACCGAACGACTCGGATGACGACGCAAGCAGCACCAGCGCGGCGCCCAGAACTACGATTACTCGCGCCGGCCGCCGCCGGGCGATGTGCTCAGCACCGACGAAGGGCTGGCTCGACTGTGTTGCGGCCGCGGTGTACTCGACCGGTTTGGGTGACCTAGATTGTGACATGTCTTCCTCCTCACGACACCAGCGCACCATGGCTGATGATGTTCCTGAAATCCTAGACTCTGGCCCTTTTCCGGATCTCGGCTCGGCCCGAACGAAACCCGGTGGATTGTACAAAATCCCGCCCTTTGCTCCAACCTCAACCTCCATTCAGCGGCGTTTCATGATGGCAGTAGCCCTTCGCAGACGCTACAAACTCCCGATTCTGGGCCGTGAAGGTGGGTATTTGCAGCTATCGGACCGTGCGCTGGCGGCGTGCAGTCATGGAAGCTTCCTCCACACTAACGCGGCGTCCCCGTTTCCCTTGACGGTTTGACGAAATGAGTTTGGCCAAGGCATTTTGATCGCGGCAAGACAAGAGCGTGGCACCGGCCGCAAGGCCGTTCAAACGACGGGAGTCGTATCCTGACGCCCCTGTTCGCGGTATTCGCCTGCGCAAACGAGTAGTCGATCGACGACGAGACAACGGCGAGGGGGAGCCGCATCGACAGCCCACCAAGTCGTCAGCACACCGAGGATTTCATGCGCTACCTTCCGGTTTCAGAGTCATTCAACGCTGTGGGGATGATGTACACTCGGGTGCTTTGCCGACTCTTGGAACGCGGGAACAGGAGATCGAATTCATTGACCAAATGTGCGACCGCGGGCTCCCCCCCTTTATCGCTTCCGTATACGACCAAGTGGAAGTAAGGAGTTGAACTCGCGTTGCGTTTCTTGAACACGGTGACGAAAGCCGACCGCGCGCGCTGTTCTCCACATCGCTTGTCCCCTCCGGCGTCGGCTCCGGCGGCCAATGCGAGAACCAGTCTTCTACTCAGAGTTCCCTTGGTCTCTTGGAACGTGGTTAGTTCGAGTTTCGCACTTTTTGGTGTTGTTTCGTGATTCCTGGGTAAACAAAAACGAGCCATCCAGGCGATTCGGTTTATGAACAGCAACAGCCATCCGCATGGAGGCAGGTGGCGAACCGAAGGAGCATGGAGGCTCGTGATGGCTCTTGTATCGTCGTTCCTGGAACTCGTTCAACAGGTTTCTTTCGTGATGACGGCGCCAACGTTCAACACATTCCTGACCGTCCTGAGTGGATGGGTCTTTGCCCGACGGCACACGGTGACCGGCGCGATTCTGGGCGCCGACGCTGTCGGCACCAAGCACCACTCGTCGTTCCATCGGTTGTTTTCCCAAGCCGAGTGGTGTCTCGACGAACTTGGGTTGGCGGTGTTCCGATTGACTCTCCCTTGGATTCAAAGCGATCCGATCCTGCTGGCTGTCGATGACACCTTGGCCCGGAAGCGTGGGCTCAAGGTCTACGGCGTCGGCATGCATCATGACCCGTTGATCAGCACGCGCAAGGTGGCCCGACTGAACTGGGGCCACAGCTGGGTCGTGTTGAGCGTGATCGTCCGGTTTCCGTTCTGCGCCGATCGGTACTTTTCCTTGCCGATCCTGTTCCGTCTGTACATCAACAAGCAAACGGTTGCGAAGAAAGGTGGATGGTATCGCACGCGGCCCGAGCTGGCCGTCGAGATGCTGTACATCCTCTGTCGAGCCTACGAAAACAGGCCTTTTCACGTGATGGCCGACTCCACCTACGGCGGGCAAAGTGTTCTGGGTGTTCTGCCCGACAACTGCGATCTGACGTCTCGGCTTGATCTGGACGCACGCTTGTACGAGGCGCCGCCGGCGCGCAAACCGGGCACGAACGGAAGGCCTCGCAAGCGAGGGGAGCGGCTTCCTTCGCCGCGTCAGATGCTGACCGATCGTGCCACGAGGATGACGCTCAAGATCTATGGAAGGCGCGACAAGGTGAGAATGGTCGACCGCGTGGCTCGGGCCTACGCCGTGCCGGATCGCCCGTTGCGCATCGTGGCCGTCGAGCCGCTGACCGGCGGACGGAGGGTCCAGGCCTTCTACTCGACGCGATACGATGCGTCGGCCGAGCAGGTGCTGACCTGGTATGCGATGCGCTGGTCGATCGAGGTGGCGTTTCAGAGCAGCAAGACGCA
>JAJDDV010000123.1 GCA_029260135.1 Phycisphaerae bacterium
CTACCGCACGACGGGACCGGAGATCTGGAGACAGACGCAGGGGAAGGTGACCCATTTTGCCGCGGGACTGGGAACCTGCGGAACGATTACGGGCACGGGTCGGTTTCTCAAGGAGAAGGGCGGCGGCGTCAAGGTGATCGGCGTTCATCCGGAGGACGGGCATGACATTCCGGGTGTTCGGAGTCTTGCGCAGCTGCCTCAGACGAAATTCTATCGTCCGGAGGAGTATGACGAGACGGTTGAAGTCACGGATCGCGAGGCGTTCGACATGTGCCTGCGACTCAATCGTGAAGAGAGCGTCATCGCGGGACCGAGCTCCGGCATGGCGCTGGTGGGAGCGTTGAAGTGTCTTCCCGACGCGCCCGGTACGATCGCGGTTGTGATCTTCCCGGACAACGTCTTCAAGTATGCTTCGTCGTTTCAGCGACATTTTCCGTATGTTTGCCCCTCGGGGGACTCGATGAAGGACGAGGGCAGCGGAAAGAACGATCGGTTTGTGAGTTCGTTGATCGAGAATCTCAAGAACCCCTACGACACGATTCGCGTCAAGGACTTTGCCGAGTCGCAGTCGGCGGAGCAGCATCCGCTGGTCATCGACGTGAGACCACGCGAGATGTATGCCAAGGGGCACATTGCCGGTTCGATCAACCTTCCGGAAGAGACGCTGCCCGAGCGAACGGGCGAGCTGCCGGAAGACCGGGACGCGGCGATCGTCATGGTGTGCGGGATCGGCAAGTTCTCGAAGCACACGGTGCTCTATCTGAAGTCGCTGGGGTACCGCAACGCGCGCAGCCTGAAAGGCGGCGTCAACGAATGGGTGCGCAAAGGCCACCCGACCCAATCAGCCGACGATGACTGACGTCACGCGAATCCTGGAAGATCTTCAAGGCGGCGACGACCGCGCCACGGACCGTTTGTTGTCCGCGGTGTATGGCGAGCTTCGACGTCTGGCCGCCAGCAAGTTGTCGCGCGAGCCGCCGGGTCAAACGCTGCAGGCCACCGCACTCGTTCACGAGGCGTATCTTCGTCTGCTCGGCGACGAGGCGGCCAAGTGGGCCAACAGCGTCCACTTCTTCGCGGCTGCCGCGGAAGCGATGCGGCGCATTCTCGTCGAGTCGGCGCGGCGTAAGGCGCGGATCAAGCACGGTGGCGGTCGACAGCGGCGCGAGGTCGATGAAGCGGACGCTATTCTGCTACCGGAGTCACTCGACCTGATCGCCCTTGACGAAGCGCTCGAGCGTCTGACGGTCGATGACAAGGTCAAAGCCGACCTGGTGAAGTTGCGTTATTTCGCCGGACTCACCGTCGAACAGGCCGGGCGTGTGCTGGGGATCTCGCGTGCCACGGCCGACCGCTACTGGACATTCGCCCGTGCGTGGCTCTATAACGAAATGCGAAAAGGCGACGAGGCCGACTGACCGCTTGCTACAGTGATACTCGACGGAACCGTCGCCCACGAGTACAGGAAACGATCGATTGACGTCTTCGGAACACAGCAAACTCGAACAGCTCTTCAGTGCCGCTCTGGAGAAGACCACCAAGGGCGAGCGCGAGGCGTTTCTGGAGGGTGCCTGCGGTGACGACGATGCGCTGCGGACCCACCTTCAGCAGCTCCTGAAGGGTCACGACCAGGCCGGCTCGTTTCTGGACGGTCCGCCTGTTGATCCCGACGAGACCCTCGAGGCGGCGACGGCCACAACGGCCACCATATCGACGGGTCGGAAGATCGGCCGCTACAAGATTCTCCAGGAAATCGGCGAGGGCGGGTTCGGTTTTGTCTACATGGCAGAACAGGAGGAACCGGTTCGGCGCAAGGTCGCGTTAAAGATCATCAAGCTCGGGATGGACACGCGTCAGGTGATTGCGCGTTTCGAGGCTGAGCGGCAGGCGCTGGCGCTGATGGATCATCCGAACATCTCGCGGGTGTTCGACGCGGGTGCGACGGAGACGGGCAGACCTTATTTCGTGATGGAGCTCGTCAAGGGTGTCACCATCACGCAGTACTGCAACGACAACAACCTTGCGATTCCGGAGCGGGTGGCGTTGATGTTACCTGTCTGTCATGCCGTCCAGCACGCGCATCAGAAGGGTGTGATCCACCGAGACCTCAAACCCAGCAACGTCCTGGTCACGCTCGACGAGAGCGACCCGGTTCCGAAGGTCATCGACTTCGGGATCGCGAAGGCGACCAGTCAGCGGCTGACCGAGAAGACGCTGTTCACCGGATTTCGCGACTTCATCGGGACGCCGGAGTACATGAGTCCGGACCAGGCGCAGCTCAGCGGGCTCGACGTGGACACGCGAACGGACATCTACTCGCTGGGTGTTCTGCTGTACGAGCTGCTGACCGGGGCTACGCCGTTCGACGCCAAGACGCTGCGAGATTCCTCTTTCGAAGAAATCCGCCGGACGATTCGTGAGGTCGATCCGCCGCGGCCTTCATTGCGTTTGCTGATGCAACGTGACGGGCGCGCTGCGGCGCCGGCCAAATCGCACGAGACAGGTCCTGTCGCCCTCTCACGTAGTGTGCGCGGCGACCTCGACTGGATCGTCATGAAGGCGATGGAGAAGGATCGTACGCGCCGCTACGCCACCGCCAAGGATCTCGCGGATGACATCGAGCGGCATCTACGGAACGAGCCTGTGCTCGCCGGTCCGCCGGGCGTGGGCTACAAGTTCCGCAAGTTCGTTCGGCGACATCGGGTGAGCGTCCTCGCGGGTTCGCTTGTCGGCGCCGCGTTGCTGACCGGGATCACGCTCGCCATGTTCGGTCTGATCGAGGCGAATCGCAGCCGCGATGCGCTTGCGCTCGAGCGTGACGCGGCGCAAGCCAGTGCCACGGAGGCTCAGCGTCAGGCGGCGAAGTCTGAGACGCTCAGTGGATTTCTGCGGAACATGCTTCAATCCGTGGACCCGACGAAAGCACGAGGCCGTGAGGTCACCGTTCTTTATGTGTTGGACGAGGCGTCCGGGCATATCGAGGATGGAACGCTTGCAGCGCAGCCGGACGTCGAGGCGTCCGTCCGGATGACTCTTGGCGAAACGTACGAGGCACTGGGTCGTTACGCGGACGCTGAAACGCACCTGAACGCCGCCGTCGCGATCCGAAACCGCCGGCTGGGGGAGGCGCATCCCGACGCGCTGCGTTCTTCTCGGGTGCTGGCCGGCGTCCTACGACTTCGCGGGAAGTTTTCGGAGGCGGAAGCCCTGCTGCGCGAGACGTCGCAGATTCAGCAGCGTGTACTGGGAAGTGAGCATATCGACACCCTCGCGACCATGAATGAGCTCGCGCTCGCCTTGTGGGGACCGGGGCGCTATGCCGAAGCCGACACGCTTCACCGCCAGACCCTTGCCATTCAGCGGCGCGTGCTCGGCGAGTACCACGTTGACACCCTCGAGTCGATTGGGCATTTAGGTATGGTCTGTCGCGCTCTCGATAAGAACGATGAAGCGCAAACACTGTTGCGCGAAGCGCTCGAGAGGTGCCAGCGCACTCTCGGCGACGAACACCCGACCACGACGATGGCGATGAACAACTTGGGCCTCTTCCTGGAAGACGGGGAGGATCACGAGCAGGCGGAAGGGCTCTTTCGCCGGTCCTACGAGTTGGATCGTCGCATCCTAGGCCCCGACCATCCGCGAACACTCGTCACCATGTACAGCCTTCTCCGCGTGTTGAGGGCTCAGCAGAAGGTCGCCGAGACGCGACCGATCTTCATCGATCGGCTCGCGCACTACAAACGCGCCGCCGAAAGCCCCGAGGCCACCGCCGTCGCGCTCCACACCTACGCCTGGGAGCTGCTCAACGGCGAACCGGAAGACCTCAGGGACCCACAGGCTGCCCTACCCTTCGCTCGTCGTGCCGTGGAACTGGATGGCGGCGTTGACGCCAACATGCTCGACACGTTGGCGATGGTCCTCCACCAAACCGGTGACGCGTCCGGTGCGATCGAGACGTTGCGACAGGCGGTCGCCGTGGCGCGAGCCGGCGGGCTGTTCAACCGCGCTGAGCTCGAGGACAAGCTCATCAGCTATCTGATGGAATCGGGGGACCTTGTCGGCGCCGCCACCGTCTCGTTGGGGGAGGCTGCCACGAGCCTTGGCGAGACACTGATCCCCGGGTCGATCCCTGGCGAAGCGCTCTCGGTTCAGGGAGAGTCCCTCATCCGCCAGGGTCGATACACCGAGGCCATCAACGTGCTCAGCGGATGCCTTGGGATCCAGCAGAAAGGTCTTCCGGAGGGTCACTGGCGTGTCGCCGACACCACGAGCCTTCTCGGTGCGGCCCGGGCCGGAACCGGCGCGTTCGAGGAGGCGGAAGGGCTCGTGCTGGAGGGTTTCCGCAAGATGGAGTTTCACCGGGGCGTTCCGGATGAACGGCGAACGCTGGCCATTCGACGGATCGTTCGCCTTTATCGGGCCTGGGGGAAGCCGGACCTGGCGTCCACGTGGCTGAAACGGCTTCCTGCACCGCCGGGCGATCGTCCTGACGGCGGCTAGCCCGCGCGTTCAAGTCGGGCGTTTCGGCGCCGCCATGCTCGTTTTTTCTCGTTCCCATGAGGCGCTCGGACCCGGCACGTCGCATATCCATGTAGAGGTACATCCACGGGAGCGGCCTGCCGGGCGAAGCGGCGGCGGTCCCGAAGCCCCAAAGATGGCGAAGAAGGCGATGTCCCGGTTCGGTCGAAGAAACGACCCACCTGGATGAGACACGTCGAGAGCAATCTCGTCGAGCACAAGGAGATGAACCATGAGGACCAAAGGAGTTTTTGTTGGCGGTGCATTCACGACCGCACTGGTCGCGCGAGCGTTAATGGCCCCGGTTCCGGTTGGCGACAAGGAGTTCACGCTCGCTCACGCCATTCCCGGCGACGTCTTCATGTACGTCGGCGAGCGGAACAACCCTGAGCGGAAGTTCGTCGACGACTACTGGGGAGAGGTTCTCGACGCAGTTCAGGCGAGCGGCATCGGCGACGACGTGATGGAGATGGTGGGTTCGCTGCTGGATGCGGACCAGACTGCAGAGATGAATCGCCTGAAGGACCGGGCGAAGCAGCTACTCGACGGCGTCGACTGGGAGGCGCTCGACGGTGGTGAGAGCGCGTTTGCGGAACGATTCGACCTTCCCGTCCCGGCCATGCTTGCCGGAAAAGCGCCTCCCCTCTTCATGGCTGACATGGTCTGGTTGATGCGCGGCAAGGGTGCGGCTCACAACTACACGGGCTTGGTGAACATCCTTGAAGCCATCGCTGATGAGGTCAACACGGCCAGTGGGTCCAAGGGCTTTGTCGTCCACGAGACGAAGCGATCGGGGGCCAAGGTCGCCAGCCTCAACCTGTTGTCGATTGCTCCCGGCGCGCCGCCGCTTCCGCTTTCGGTCGCGCTTCGCGATGACGTCGTGATCATTGCACTGCGTGGGGGTCTCTTCAATGACGTCCTGCGCGTGATGGACGACAGCGAGTCGATGAAGTCGCTGGGAGGCAAACAGCGCTTCCGCTCGGCGTTTGCCAAGCTGCCCAAGGCCGAAGACGGCATGACGTTCTTCGATATGAAGACGATGCTCGAACCGCTTCGTGCGATGTTCGACAGCGTGGTTGACCTGGCCTCGGCCGCCCCCGACGTCACGAAGAACACCGGCATGAGCGACGAAGCCGCCAAATTCAACGCGTCTGCCCTCAGCGCGTACCGATCGGGGGACTACAAGAAGGCTTTGGCCCTGACGCGCGAGGCTCACGAAGTGGACGATGAGAGCACGTTCATTCTCTACAATCTCGCCTGCTTTAGCGCCCTTTCTGGGCACGAGGATAAGGCGCTCGACTGGCTGTCGAAGGCCGTAGAGGGAGGCTTCCATGCTCCGAAGAAGATCGCAGGTGACTCGGACCTGGATAGTCTCCGCGACCTCCCCAGGTACAAAGCCAGTTTGGCCCGTGCAGCCGAGCTGGCGAAGGCGTGCTGCGTCAAGGACATCGTGGTCAACGCCAGCGATGCGGGAGAACTTTACAGGCTCCGTATGCAGATTCGCCAAGCCTACGAAGATGACGACTACGAGCGGGGGCTTCAATTCGCCGAGCAGGCCTACGCCATCGCCCCGAAGGACTCTCGCGTCCTCTACAGCCTGGCGTGTCTGCACTCGGTCCTGGGGCATGAGAAGAAATCGCTGAAGCTTCTGGAGCAGGCCGTCGATGCGGGTTTCTATTGCCCACAGCACATCGGCCAGGATCCCGACTGGAAGCACGTTCGTAAGAACAAGCGGTTCCGCCTGGCCGCCGCGAATGCCGGTGAGAAGGCGGCGATGCATTCCTCCGGAAGTGAAGAGGAATGGGCCACAACCGCGAAGCAACTCTACGGTCGCATCATGGACGCCGTCGGCGTTATCGACTTCACGGCCACTGTCGCGACCACCGATGGATACTCGACCTACGGCGAATCGATCACCGTGCTGGTTCCCGATGCCAAGGATCGGCCGATTTACCCGATCTTTGAGAAGCGACACGCACTGACGGATTTCTCTCGGTACCTTCCGAAGGAAACCGCCTCGTTCTCCATCTCGGGCGGCGCGGACCTCACCGAAGTGTACAAGTTCCTGGAGGACTCGGTCCGCCTCGCGGGTAAGAAGGGCGAGGAGCTGCTGGCGAAGTGGTCTGCGATTCAGGAGCAAGTCGGCGTTGATGTCCGGAAGGACGTTCTGGGATGGATCGACGGCGACTCGATCAGTGTCACACTGGCGGGCGGTCGCGGTTCCGTCTGGTTGATGAAGGTCTCCGACGACGGACTCGCCAAGCAGAAAGTGGGCGAGACGATGAAGTTCGTCTCGACCCAGCTCTCTGAGAACCTCGCGCAAGCCGCCGCTAAGAACCCGGCTCTGGCTGGTCTGGCGATGATGAGCATCCGGACGACCCCGCTGGAAGATGAGCGGCTCGACGGGTTTGAGAACATCCACTTCGCCATGGCACCGCAGCCGGCCGTCTGGGGCGTCGCGGACGGCTACTTGGTCTTTGGAAGCTCCGCCGACGCCGCGGCGCTTTGCCTGGCCACGGCCAGCGGGGATCATCCCAGCATCCGCAAGAACAAGCGCGTGATGAAGGAGGCGCTGGTCCCCGATGGTCGTTTCGTCGGGGTCACGCTGACCGACCGACGCAACCTTGGCAAGGAACTGGCGACGGCCACCGGCGTCGGCTCGATGGTCGTGGGTATGATGGGACCGATGATTCCGCAGCCCGAGGTCCGACCGTTGCTCACGAAGATCGCGGGCATGCTCGGGAAGCTCACTCCGGTCGTGCAGAAGATCGACTTCTACAAGTCGGCTGCAACCCAAACGACGTTTGACGGCAAGATGTGGCGGCAGCGCTCCGTCACGCACTACTTCGCGCCGACGGAGAAGGGAACGCCGGATACCGAATAGCTGGTAGGGTCCCCACCACCCTGTGCTCACCCCATCCGTCATGGATGGGGTGAGCCATTGTATGGGCCGAGACAGCCGCGGGGGAACTCGCGGCCTGCTGATCCTCGGCCTTATCCGTGACCGATGCGCGACACAGAATTCCGATGGACGCCCCTGAGGCAACGAAAGCCTTCCGCGCGGGACGCGTTCGCGATGCACGCGGACGATCGGTGACGCAAATCGATCCGATCGGCATGTATCTTCTCCATCAACACGGCGCCATCGACAGGCGGACGCTCCAGCAGATTGCCAACCGACCCGGCCTCAAGATGACCGGATGGGAACGGGCCTCACTCATCTGTGGCGTCGTGTCGGCGCTCGCCGTTGTCAGTCTGTTTACGGTCGCGCTGATCACCGGTGACATTCGTGGCGCCCCCTGCGCAAAATCCGCCAGCGTGATCTGGATGTGTTGTATCCCCTGGATCGCACTCTACGGCATCCGACAATCGCGTTTTCGAAAGGTCACGGGGGCCATGCTGGAGCATCGGCGTTGCCCGCACTGTGGTTACGACCTGCGGTTGTTGCCGCCTGATCCAGAGGATCATACCACGGTATGCCCCGAGTGCGGCTGCGCGTGGAGGTTCAGCGAAGATGCCGTGTCCAAGCGCGAGACGGGTGAAACATCGACGACATGAGCAGCTTCTGGTCGGCGTACATCAACCGGGAGCTCCCTTTGCGTCGCGCGCTTCGCAAGGCCATTTATCGCGACGCGTGGAGGCTCTGGTTCCGCGACAAAACGAACGTCGTGATTTACCTGACGCTGCCCGCGTCCTACCTGCTGGGCGTCTTCTACGCCGGTGACGTCGCCGGGCGCCTGGCCTGGTGGTGCGGCGCGAGCGGTGCCATCGTCACGTGCTTCCGCGCGGCGGCTCCGCTGGTCCTCGCGTTGGTCTGCTTCGTGATCGGCGGCATGATTCTGCAGCGGCTCCGTTTTGCCCCTTGCGTTCATCAAGTCACGCGAGATTTCGGGTTCGAAGTGTGCGTCAAGTGCGGTTACTGGCTTAAGGGGCTGACGCCGGACATCCGCCGCTGCCCGGAGTGCGGCGTCAGACGCCAACCGATGGTAGCGGGTCGATGAACAGGGAGGAAGCAGGGCCGCGGCGAACGATTCCATCCGCCGACGCGACGGGTCGAGAGGTACGACTCCTCGATCCTCATGCGCTCAGACTTCTGCGTCGATTCGACATCGTACCAGCCGAGGCACTCACGCGCATCGCGGTCGAATTGAGCCTTGGCCTGCCCAGGTGGCAACGCCTCGGCTATCTGATCTGCGTTGCGATCTTCCTACTCTGCATCGTGTTTCAAGTCGTCTGGAAACTCGCGGGGCGAAGGGGCATCGACAGCGTTGACCTTGTGCTGTGGCCAACGAATCTCGGTGTCTTTTCATTTGGTGCAGCCAAGTTCTGGCAGAGCCGGCGCCGGACGCGTGCGAAAGAGGTTCGCGGAACCATGTTGAAGTCGCGCCGCTGCACACCTTGCGGATTCGACATTCGCCGCCTTCCGACATCCGACTGCGGTGCGACGACTTGCCCCGCGTTCGGTCATGTGTGGCAACTGCATGACAGTTCCTTGCACGCCGATCGCTGACACAACCGCTCTTTGGAACGCGTGGCGCAACGTGCGTGTAATAATTTGTCGAGATCTTCATCCAACACTTGCCATCGAACGTATAACGGATAGAGTACGATAGCGAATGCAAAAAAGGCTTCTTTCCCCTCCGGAAAGCACCGGATGGCTTCGGTCATCCGGTGCTTTCTTTTGTGCGCCTTCATCGTCTCCATCTGCAGTAAACACCCCAGGCTAGCCAGAGTTCGACTCCGCCACTAGAGCAAGCTCTATCCAAGTGTAGCGTCCGGGGGGCAGTTTTGCCCGGCGCATCGTTCCAGTCTGCCGCTACGATTGGACTGGTTACGCTATATTGCCGATTTATCCAGCTCTATCGACTCTCACATCTCCCGTCTGCAATGAGCGAGTTCATTTGGGATGAGTAGGCAAGACAGTGTCAAGAAAGGATGGAGATCGTCAGTCCGAGTCGTGCGCGTTTGACAAATCGACGGCACGTACCACCGGATCACGAGACTTGCGTAGCGAGAGCGTCTGGGAAGCGATGCCGAAAACCAACAGACCGACCGAGAGTGCCACACGGAGGACCCAGACTGCCCGCTGCTGGCGAGCCCGTAAGGTCCGGTGTACGTCTTTGATGTCCCCCTTCTTTAACTCGCCGCTCGTCGAAATCCATCGGACATAGCCAATCGCCCCGCCGGGCGGATAGTGCTCGTTCAGATGACGGCGGATGTCATCCGCCACGGCCGCGCGAAACTCCTCGCCCGTTTGACCGCCGAGGTACCGGGTCGTGCTCGCGGCCTTTCGTGCGGCACCGTCCGGAAAGTGCCGACTCTCCACCACCAGTGACGTACCCCAGCAGGCCAGCACCACACCGCTCGTTCCGAGCCAGAGCCGACCGGCGCCGTAGGGACGTCCGGAAGCCGCTACGCGATGCACGATCGCACCGATGATGAGTCCCAAGAGCGCAAAGAAGAAGACGCCGAGCATAAACGGGAACGGGCCTGCGAACGACAGGACCCAGCCGACCGGCAACGAGATGACGATCCCCACGCCGACCGCCGCCCACCATCGCCAGGTCGAGCGAATCGCGGGTTCCTTCGAGGCCGCACCATGTTGAAGCAGTTTCGACACTCCCTTGTTCCCGTTCACGGAAATCTGCACTCACGGCAGGGATTCACAGGCAACGCGCCTATCTTGCTCGACCCTGCTCTCGCTGGCAAATCGCCGAAGCACGCTGCACGCCCCCACACAACGATTCGGCCGACGACGTTCCGGCTGCAACTCCCCCCTTGCGCCCCCCCGCAATGGCCAGGCTTGTCCTGCCTCGGACCACACGCTCAGCAGGGCCGGCTGAAAACTCGATCCCCGACACGCGAGGATTAGACTGCGGTTCCCGCGTGGACTATCCTGCGGACCATGGCGAAGCGGCTCACCCCCCTACCGTTCGTCGCGAGTGGTTCTTTGCGGTGGTGTCCGAGTTCAGCGCCTGAAGCGAGGCGGACCACTCATGGTCGATGATGACCGAGTTCTTCTTTACGAGGCGGTTGGGGGAAACGCGGAAGCGCTCTCGACGCTCCTCCAGATACACGGTCCCGGTGCTCGCGCCTCTATTGCCGGTCAGATCCCCCGAAAGTGGCAATCCGTGCTTTCTGAGGACGACGTCATGCAACAGACGTATACGGACGCCTTCCTCGACATCACGTCTTTTGCGCCCGACGAAGATGGGTCATTCCCCGGATGGTTGCGCCGGCTTACCCAGTGCAACCTTCGTGACGCGATCCGCATGCTGAAAGCGATCAAACGCGGTGGAAGGACGCATCGCGTCGAGTGCGACGACCCGGCGAAGTCGGCCGTGGCGTTCATGACGATGCTCACGGCTTCGGGAACCAGTCCGAGTCAGGGCGCCGCGGGCAAAGAGGCCGAATCGCTCCTTTCGGATGCTCTAGCCAAACTCCCTCCAAGCTATCGGATTGTCGTGGAGAGGTTTGATCTGAAGGGCCATGACATGGAATCCGTCGCCCTAGAACTCGGTCGCAGTGTGGGCGCCACCTATATGCTCCGAACACGGGCTCACGACCGTTTGCGCAGAATACTGGGCGTTCCGGGAGATTTCTTCACGGACGGGGCGTGAGCGATAGCCGGGTTCTGCGGGGAAGAACAAGGGCCGCGGCGTTCTGGAAATGGCGGCTCGAAGAGCGGCCAGAAAACAGGTCCCCGGGGTACGCGGTTCAAGGAGATTCAGCTATGGCGTCATTGCCGGGCGACGACGGATCGGACCGTCGCGAGGAATCGCTCATCGACGCGGCATTACAGGAAGCGTGCGGCAGTTCCGGAGAAGGCGATCCCAAGAAGGGTGAGGACGCCGCATCGCTTCGCAGCGTCGAGGTCACTCGGCTGCAAATGCCCCAGGATGACCCCTCGACCCAATCGGTCTCGGCGGCGATCGACCAGATGGGCCGGCGCATCGCGCACTACCATGTCAAACGTACGATCGCCACCGGCGGAATGGGCACGGTCTACGAGGCGACGCAGGAAAGCCCGCATCGGACGGTGGCCATCAAGGTCATGCGAGACGGCGTCACCTCGGCGCGCGCCTTGCGTCGCTTCGAGTACGAATCACAGGTCCTGGCCAGGCTGCACCATCCCGGAATCGCTCACGTCTATGAGGCGGGTTGGCATGACGACGGGGAGCAGCGGGTCCCCTACTTTGCGATGGAGTACATCCCCAACGCAAGGTCCATCCTGAAGTATGCGAATCAGAAACGCCTGTCGACCCGCGAACGCATCGTTCTTTTCACCAAGGTGTGCGAGGGCGTCCACCACGGTCATCAGCGCGGTGTCATTCATCGCGATCTCAAACCCGGGAACATTCTCATCGACGCCCAGAAGCAGGTGAAGGTCATCGATTTCGGTGTCGCCCGCGCGACGGACGCCGACATGAGCGTTACCACGCTCCACACGTCGGTCGGTGAGATGGTGGGCACGCTGAAGTATATGTCGCCCGAACAATGCCAGGCCGACCCGAACGACCTCGATATCCGTAGCGACATCTACTCTCTTGGCGTGGTGCTCTATGAATTGTTGTCCGGCAAGCTCCCGTACGATCTGCAGGTTACGCCGATGGCGTTTGCCGCGCAGGTCATCTGCGAGGAACCACCGACACGCCTGAGTTCGTTGGACCGGTCGCTACGCGGTGACCTCGAGACGATTGTGGAGAAGGCCCTCGAGAAGGACCGGCGGCGGCGCTACCAATCTGCGCTCGCGCTGGCCGAGGACCTCCAGCGCTACCTCAGCGATGAACCGATCCTTGCGCGTCCACCGGGTACGGTCTACCGCCTTCGCAAACTGTTTCGGCGCCGTCGCGTATCGGTCGCCTTGACCGGGCTTGTGTTGGCGATTGCGGTCTACGCAACGGTTCGCGAAGTGCGCACATACGGCCTGCGCCAGGAGCAGGAGCGTCTCGCATGGATGCTGGAGGTGAATGTCGGGTTGTTCGATTTCGATGACTCTCCGCTTGCGATAAGCGAACTGATCTCTTTCCATAGCCAACCGCTCGCGCTTTCCGACATGTACTCAGCGTGCAATCGGCTGCTCGCATTGGACCCCGACAACGCCAGAGCTCTCGCCATTCGAGGGCGTGTCAGCTTCCGGCGGGGTGACGCCGTCGCCGCCGAGCGGGACGCCCATCGGGCGCTGGCGCTTCAGCCGGACAATCGGCTTGCCTTGCGAACGCTGGCCTTCGCTCTGATGTCGAGGGGCGAATGGTCCAAGGCCCGCACGATGTACGAGAAGGCTCTCAAGGGCTATGAGATGTCCACGGACCTGCCTCGCGATTTCCACAACCGGGCGAGACTGCGCCGAATGGAGGACGAGTACGACGCTGCGCTACAGGACCACGATCGCGCGGTCGCGTTTTCGCCAGACATGCCCAGAGTTATTCGCGGCCGCGGGATCACGCACTACATGAAGGGCGACACCGATGGCGCCATCCGGGACTTCAAAAGGGCAGCCGTCGTCGCGATCGAAGAAGGCAAGGAGAGATCGGACGATGAAATGGCGAGCAGCGCCGTGCAGTGCTATCTGTGGATCTGGGAGATACGGAGCCTTCGCAATGAGCCTGGCGATCGGGAGGCCGCCGCTCGGGCGCTGGACCTGGCTGAACAAGCGGCCCAACCCTACCCGCTGGCCAGGGACATGATGGCCGTTTGGCGCGGCCGCAAAAACGCGGACGAGTACTTGCGATCGCTCGCCCGACGACCGGACGATCAGGCGCAGGTTCACTATTACCTCGGCGTTCAGGCGTTGGTCGAGGGGCGAAGGCATGAGGCCGTCAACCACTTCAACGTTGCAGCCAACCCGGTTTTGAACCAGTGGGAGGAATTCGACCTGGCGCGATGGCACCTCAGGAGACTCGGCACGCTCTGAGGATTCGGAGGGCCGGTTTCGCGGCGAGCCCATCCGGCACGTGGCCGCCTCTCCTCGTTCTACACGTTCGAAGAGAGGTGGCCACACGACCGAAGAGACACTCACCGCAATCTACAGGCTGGCAATGAGCTGGTAGTCGCCGGAACGGGATCCGGGCTGCAGTTCCCACCCGGGCGACAGCCCGGTCATGACCACGCGCTGAGCGTCCGCAGTTTTCTCGATGACACAGCTATCGAAGGCCCCCTGAAGCGCGCTGGCCAACTGAAGGTTTGTGTCCACGCGCGTCATGGTCACTCCTGGATTCTTGGTCGACGAGGCACTGATGCCGACGTCTGAGAGTATGTCTCGCGGTTTGTTCTCGAACGTTGCTGTCATGTCCTGTATCGTGTGCAGGTATTGGACATTTCCGCCGGGGTCCAAATCGGGGCGACCATTCGCATCCCGTTTGATCTCAGCCATCGTGCCGGTCATGAAAAACGCGGTGACCGGCCCGTCTGCTATCGCGAAGATGTCACCGATCGGACGCCGCACGTTCCAGGCGTCTGCCAGCTTCTTCGCGATGATGGTGGGTGTATCACCGACCTCGAGCCCAAGCCTTACAACACCGGTCACCGGCGAGGATGCTGCCGTAACACCGACATCCGTCATTTCATTCGCCGTGACCGTACCGTCCCAGTTTGCGCCTTCACCAAATGGCATGACTCACGCTCCTTTCAGAGAGACTCGGATGGACTTCTGAACGTTTTGGCGGAAACGAAGCCCGAACGCCCGCACGATCTCCAAACACGGCTCGGACGAGAGCGGAACGAACCGCCGCGTCCGACATCGATCGGCTCAGCCGTGTTTGATTGTGGCTGATGACCGGCGATGGTTGTGGTGGAGACTCAACATACAGACCCGTAAAGTGCGCGATCTTGTCACGCGGGGAAACCAACCGGATCAGACTTGCTGGACTCCGGCGTGCCCGTAGAGCCTCCATCCACCCCTCGGCGCACTGCCCCTCTGCGATGCTCAAGATGAAGGAGCTGTGGAACATGATCGTCCCCAGATCGCACCATCGACGACGCCCTATTCGATACTGAGCGGATCATGATACCCTCCGCCCGCCGCCACATCAAGCCTGACTTTCATCCTTCTGTAAGGGTTTAGCCATTGCATCATCAGAGCCCATGGGCCTGATCGATCCACCGATCGACGTGGTAGATACTGGCGGTCGCGTTGTTGCGAGCCGGGTGAAGAACATCATCGAGGAGACGCGGAGAGCGTACCGATCATCCGGAACCAGCTGCCCCTCGCAGAAACGTCATCCGCGCCGCCCTGGGGAGGCCTGCCCGAAGACCGGGCGCAGCGAACGCCGCCCCCGGTTGCACAAGTTGCGGAATGTCCGGGCAGGGAAGTCAAAAGGCAACGGGAGTGGATGGGAATCGAACCCACCAGTCGCCGCGCAAACGACGACTCAACGGCTTTGAAGGCCGCGGGACCCACCAGGCGTCCGGACACTCCCAAGGGGTGGACGCCCTGACTGTACCGCGCGCAGGCCGAGTTTCAACGATTCAGTTTAAATCGGTCGTCGAATGTGGTGTCGTTCTCGGGGCGGCTATTCGATCGCCCTTAGACGGGCGTCTCGGCCGGCGACAGGTTATCGAGGAACCCTTCGAGCTTTCGTGAGCGCACCGGGTGCTGCAGCTTGCGAATCGCCTTGGCCTCGACCTGGCGCACGCGCTCTCGGGTCACCTTGAAGATCTTCCCGACCTCTTCTAGCGTGTAGGTATAGCCGTCGCCGATCCCGTATCGCAGCTTGATGATCTCGCGTTCGCGATAGGTGAGCGTCTTGAGAACTTCTTCGATGCGATCCTTGAGCATGCCGCCGCCGGCCGTTCGGACCGGCGAGTCGACGCTGTCGTCCTCGATGAAGTCACCGAAGTAGGAGTCCTCGCTCTCACCGACCGGTCGATCGAGTGAAATCGGGTGGCGCGAGATTTTGAGCACGCGCCTTGCCTCGCTGACCGGCATCTTCGCGACGCGCGCGATCTCCTCGATCGTGGGCTCGCGCCCGAGATTCTGGAGCAGCTCTTTGCTGATGTTGCGCAGCCGGCTCATCGTCTCGATCATGTGAACGGGAATACGAATCGTCCGCGCATGATCGGCGATGGCGCGCGTGATCGCCTGGCGGATCCACCACGTGGCGTAGGTGCTGAACTTGTATCCCCGCTTATACTCGTATTTGTCGACCGCGCGCATCAGGCCGGTGTTGCCTTCTTGAATGATGTCGAGGAAGCTCAGCCCGCGATTGCGGTATTTCTTCGCGATGCTGACCACCAGGCGGAGGTTTCCGCCGGACAGCTTTCGCTTCGCGTCTTCATACTCGCTGAAGACGCGGGCGATCGAGGTCAACCGGTCGGAGAGCGCGTCGGACTTCTCGAGGCAGAGAGACTCGATGCCCTCCATTTCCTCGGTCATCGCGAGGAAGTCCTCTTCGTTCATCGTCCGCCGTTTGCCCTGCGAAGCGATGCGTCGCTCCAGTTCGCGCAGCTTGCGGTAAAGCCCTCGGAGTTTCTTCATCAGCGGCTGAATGCGGCTCGTTCGCAGCGACAGTTCTTCGAGAAGCTTCGAGATCTTTCGTCGCCGATCGCGCATGTCTTGCGTGAGTTCTCGCCGAAGCGCCGCCGCCACCCGAGCTGCCTGCAGCCGCTCCCACTCGTCTTCGTTTCGGGCCATCAGCGCCCGCACCGTGGCTACGTTGATCGGAATCCTCGCGTTGATGCGCGACTTTGCGGCGTGCTCGGACGTCGAGATCTTCATCGTGCGATCGAAGGGCAGCAAGCCCTCATGCACCTGCTGGAGAATCTCCACGGCCAGCCGCGCGCAGTAATCGCTCTCCAACACCTTCTGCCGAAACGCCATCCGCGTCAGCTCGATTTTCTTCGCGAGCCTGATCTCCTCCTCGCGGGTGAGCAGGGGTATCTCCCCCATCTGCGTGAGATACATGCGAACCGGGTCGTCAATGCGTTTGGCTCCGACGACGTCATCAGAGAGTTCGGTGATGTCGACGTCCTTCACGTCGGCCTCTGCATCCGGCGCCTCGTCATCTTCACCGGACGCGCCCTTGTCCTTCACTTTTTTGCGCGCAGCCGATCGCCGCCGCCGCTCGTGCCGCGCCGCATCGACCTCGTCCAAGGTCTCGATCTTGCTGCTCTCGAGGCGCATCATGATGATTTCGAGTTGGGTAGGATCAATGGCATCGTCCGGGAGAATTTCATTCATTTCCTCCCAGGTCACGTAGCCACGCTGCTTGCCCAAGCTCAGCAGTTCATCGATGGCCGACTGAATCGGATCAACAGGTTGTGGTTCGATCACCTCGCTCATTCTTGCATCCGCTTCTCGTCTTCAGGAAACACGCCATCCGTCACTCCGGGTCCTTGCCGGCGTGGCGAATCAACCGACGTGGTGCAAAGCTTCTGTGCTCGCGAACCCCTTCGCTGACGACAACCAGATCGTCCCGCGAAGCCTCCGTGGGTCCGTCGTCCGGCAACGTTGTGACGACACGTTGCCGCTTTTGCTCCACGTCCTCGTTTCGTAGCGCCCGGTGAATCCGCTCAATCGCCAGGCGGAACGTACTCTCAAAATTACCCCGTTCTGCGCCGCGGTGCGCAAGGTCCATCGCGAATTCGACATCGCCCGGATCATCGAGCCGAGCGAACACGTCCGACAGACCAAACTCGTCCCCGACCCGCCCAAGTTGGGCGACGATCTCGAAAACACGCCGACAACGTGGGTCCACAATCCGGTTCACATCGGGGAACCCTTCTATCGTCGAGAGGAGGTTCGGCTCGTTCAAGAGCACCTCCAGGGCATACCCCCAGTTGGCCTGCTCGGCATCAAGCGGGACGCGCCGGGTCGATCCCCCATCCGTCCCCGCCTGAGTCGCCTTCGCCCGAGGCGACCGCGTGCCCAGACGACGCATCAACTGGTCCACATCACTTCGGTCCATCCGAAGCAGATGCGCCACCTGGTTGACCAACAACCCCTGATGAATCGCATCCACTGCCTGCGTCTTAACGACCTCAGCCACCAACCCCAAGAAGTCACGAACCGCTTCGCGACGTCTGGCATCGGAACCGTCCGCCTGGAACCGCCGGCAGGTCTGCGACCACTTGAATTCTAGCGCGTCAACGGCGCGACTCAATACGTCCGAAAACGAGTCCGACCCCGCGTTCTGAAGGAACTCGGCCGGGTCCTTGCCCTCCGGAATCCTCGCCAGGCGGACGCGAACGCATCGCGGAAGCGCCACGTGAATGGCACGCTCCGCCGCCGCCTCCCCGGCCTCGTCGGAGTCGAACAACAGCACGAACTCTTCACAGTACCGGCGGAGCATGTCCACCTGCGTCTCGGTCAGCGCCGTGCCCAGCGTTGCCACCGTCTCGACGAAACCGGCCTGATGCGCAGCCAAGCAGTCCGTATAGCCCTCAACGACAACAGCTCTACCGCGTTCGCCGGCCGCACGGCGCGCCAAATCGATCGCATAGAGGTTTTTTCCTTTGTCGAACAACGCATTCTGCCGTGTATTGAGGTACTTCGCTCGATCGTCCACCAGGGTCCGTCCGCCGAAGCCCACCACGCGGGCGGTCGCATCGCGAATGGGAAACATCAACCGATCGCGGAACGTCTCATAAAAATCGCCGCGCTCGCCCTTGCGAAGAAGATCCGCCTCGATCAGCAGATCGACGCTGAACCCCGCTTGCACCGCCG
The DNA here is from genome assembly GCA_029260135.1 of Phycisphaerae bacterium. Taxonomy (GTDB): domain Bacteria; phylum Planctomycetota; class Phycisphaerae; order UBA1845; family UBA1845; genus OFTM174. Next base: position 18,182 of record JAJDDV010000123.1, read on the forward strand.
CCTGACGGAGCGGCACGGGACCGGTCACGGCCAGACCGAGTCCGAACCGCTCAGCCGTGTCGGCAGACAACTGCCGCTGTCGAACATACGCACTGGCCTCTCGACCGAGCACGGGGTCGTGCAATCTCGCGCGAAAGAAGCTCAGCGCCCACGCGTTGACCTTGGCGACGTCCGCCCGACTCGAACCGCCGGGCTCGCTATCCGTACGTCGATTCATCGTGACGCCTGCCCGATCAGCAAGCATCTGCATCGCCTCGACAAACGACACATTTTCCCGGAGTTGCACAAACGTGAACACGTCGCCCCCCTTCCCGCAGCCGAAGCACTTGAACGAGCCGTGCTCCGGTCTTACCGTAAAGGAAGGCGTCTTCTCGGAATGGAACGGGCAGAGCCCAACCCAGCGCTGCCCACTACGCTTGAGCGCGACGTGTTCCGCGACGAGATCGACCATGTCGACCCGGTCCAGGATCTCCCGCTTGATGTCTTCGAATCCGTGCAACGAGCGTCCACACTCCGGAAAGCCCAGACATAACGATATCGCCGCTCCGCGCCCGCGACGACGCAACTCCGTACGCCCGACCGGAAACTCCCAATCTAGAAGATCAATCGAAACTGGATAGAGGCAGTGCTCCCAGCATAGATAGTATACCACATACTTACGGGACCGTCAAATCTCAGACCCCTCAGAGGCGGGTCTTTATCGAACGGAGAGGACCGGCGGGAAGCGTTGAGTCGCAGAAGCATCGCGCGGAGACCTTCATTCCGACGCGACAGCAGACTACCACCAGATCCAGCGGCGTCCCGTTGTGCCAATGGAGTAGAATTACCGGCTTGCGTACCGATCCGCGTAGCCTAGGAAGTTCAGGAAGACCTCCTGGCGCAGTACCGGAATTTGAAGCGTTCCGGCCGACTGCAGCGTTTGCACGTATTTGTCATATTGCCCCTGAAGCCGATCGAAACGTTCCGTCGCCTCCGGCGTCTGATCGCGAGGCGGACGCGGACGCCGAGGCGAACGGCCGACCACAACGAAATCGAGCATCGCCGTGATATCCGAGGTTAAAGTGCCACCCCACTCGGTCACCAGCGCGCCAATCCGCTCCACCCCATCGCCATCAGAAAGGCCGTCGTGGTCCAGGTCGAACTCCCCGAGTACCAGGAACCGAACCTCGCGCTGGGGGTCGTAAATCGGATTCGCAATCAAGTCACCAGGGAGGATCACCTCGCCTGCCGCCTGTCGAACGATTCGACATTCCGACGAGGCGGGGTCAATGGCCACTACCTCGATCTGAGCCTTCGCCCGACCGTCCAGTGGAATCTCCTTCCCTCCCGAATACACCGCGAAGCGCATACCCCGAACCAGCTTCGCTCGCTGCCCCAGATCGATAAATACGAACTCGTCGCCCGGAATATGCTGGAGGATGCTGCCGTCCGGCGTGCGCGCCGTAGCGAGCGCCTTGGGACCGATCAATTGATCACCCACCTGCTCCTGCAGCGCGACCAAACGCGACTCGAGCCGATCAACCTCTTGCTGCAGCGCCGTGTTCTGCTGACGCTCTCGGGTGAGGTCTGCGTCATTCTCGCTGCGCCTGTCCTCGTAGCCGCGCTGCAGCGCGGCAAGCTGCTCGTCCTTCTCCGTTCGATACTGGCCCCGCTGGGCCTCCGCCTCGGCAAATTGATCGCTCAGCTCCTTGGTCCGCTGCTCGAAGTCGCTTTGCAGCTGAGCCGTCGCCTCCACGAGCCGATCCACCTCACCACCCAACTCCGCGACCCGAGCTTCCGCCTCCGACCGCAGCGCATTCTCGCCCTTGAGCACTTCATACAACATCGTCAGGCTCTCGTGATACGAGAGGTCTTGAAACCGGCCCGCCTCCGGAACGATCCCGTCACCTTGAATGCTCTGCTGAAGCTGCTCGAGCTTCGCTCGAACACCACCCACGTCATCCGTCTCGTCGCCGCTCGCAAGAAGCGCCGTCTGGGCACGCGCGCCCTCCAAGAGCCCGACCACCGTCGGGCCTCCGGGACGAGCCGCCTGAAACTGTGCTACGCCGCTTCGCTCGCGCTGGCTGATCAACTTGCTGTTGAACGTCTCACAGTCCGCGGCGGACTTACGCAGGTCCTCTTGACCGGTGTACATGATGACGAGCAGCACCGTCGACGTCAGCCACAGTGCCGCGAACACGAACATCCCGAGCGTGACGGCTTTTGCGCCCTGCTGTTGCCCTTTGGCCATGCGTCAATACCTCCCGGCACGATCACCGAGGTTCATCAGAAACGTTCTTGGGGATGCTGCCCAACCGCCCGCACGCTTGCGGGGCTGGGCACTCAGGCAGGACGCCAGCCCCGCTTTTCATCGTTGCGAGGCCTGCAAATCCGCTTCGGCGCGATCCCACGGGGCCAGCCACGCCGGCCTGCCCCTACTGCTACAGTGAATTGTTGTAACCCGACCCCGAACTGTCAAGATTGGTCGTCCGCCAGCGGCCGATCCGGATCCGTGCCCGCGATCGCGAAACCGTCGGACGGGACGGGTGCAACCGCTCTGTAAGCCGTGCCCTGGACAACGGCCATCCTCCCGGCTGCGTCTCAAACGCACCCTCTCCCGTAGTCGCCGCCTGCCCGGCCCTGTCAGACTGCCCGACGGGTGGTCCGCCCGGCCACAGGCTCGGGGCATTTGCTGTCCGGCGACGGCTCCCTTGCCAACTCGAAGGCTCTGGAAGATCCACGGAAGCATGAGGCGGTTCCGCACCGCCAGCTGCGGTTTGGCTACAGAAGGACGGCAAGGAATCGCCGGGGCCAGGCGATTCTTCGCCAGCAGGCCGGCAGTTTACGCAATTGCCCGCTGCAAACCATGTATTTAGGATTGTGTGGCGTCATTTCGGTTTCCGACGCCGTAATCCGCGCCGCCTCACACTCGGTAGGCGCGCCGGAGCACTGCCATGGGACAATTGTCTCTGTCGCCTCTTCTGACCGTGTGCCTTCCTGTCGTGAGGGCTCTCTCGATGCAGGACCCGCTTGCGGCATCCTCCGAAGGACTCGTGAATCAACCTCGTGGAACTCAGCCGCCTCAGACAGAGCGGTCTGCCACCACAACACCAGATCCCACCCCCAAGCCGACGCCGCTCGACGCGTTGTTGAAGACCCTGCGAAGCACGCGAAAAGAGGATCGTCGCGAGCATCTTGCCCGGTTGGATGTGACCGCCCACAAGCTCTCACTCAACAACGAACAGATCGATCGCGTACTCGAAGTACTCCGGCCCATAAGGGACAACGACACATATCAGAGACTCAGGGACGGCAAAGCCGGGTCGCGACTCGTCTATGAGAACCGCCGCGCCGCCACAGCCGCCATCGAAGTGCTCGGATTCCGCAAACTCGCCAACGATCTCCGCCCGCTACCACTCGAAGTGCGGATCGACAACATCGTCCAGTTTATTGAAGGACGCGCGAGTGCAGGCGACAATCCCTCGCACGCCTCCAGTTGGTTCGGCGCTGAGCTTTACCGGATCGGCAAGGACGCCGTGCCCTTCATTCTGCGACACGCCGAACAAGCACCAGACTTCCATCTCACCTACGTCAGGACCCTAGCCCAGATCGGCGATCAGCGGGCGATCGACTTCATCTTGCGAACGCTTCGCGACGCACCCACGGAGAAAACGAACACGCGGTGCGATATCATCCGCTGGCTGCACGTCTTTCCCGAGCAGCGAGTGATCGAAGCGTTGGTCCAGGCCATGCACGACAACGTCCGAACAGTCGGCGATGCCCGTGCGCGGCAAGGGGTGGTGCCTCACCACGAACGATACCCGGTTCGACACTACCCGGTTCGGACCTGCACCGCATCGGCTCTGTCGCAAGTCACGGGCAACCACTGGGGGATCCTCTTCAGCGAGGACCCCAAAACCTGGACTGCGTGGCTGGCCGCCGAGGATCGCGCCACGTTCGACCCAACACAGGTACCCCGAACAGATGAGGAAGTGGTCACGCTCGTCGAGAACTTCACCTTCCGCTGCACGTGGGAATACATGAGAACGAGGGCCTGGGAAACC
>JAJDDV010000124.1 GCA_029260135.1 Phycisphaerae bacterium
TCCGGATCGCTGATGTCGCACTGCCCATCACTGTCGGTGTCGGTACCGTCGTCGGTGGGAACGTTGTCAGCCAACGGTCCGAAGTCGTCGGTGCCGACGGCGCAGTCATCGCATCCGTCACCGTCGGTATCCTCACAGACATCCGGATTGAGCGGGCTGATGTCACTCGCGTCCGGCACGCCGTCGTTGTCGTCGTCAGCGTCACCGATATCGCACTGCCCATCGCCGTCGGTGTCCGTGCCGTCGCTGGTCGGATCACCGTCACACAGCGGGCCGAACCCATCGACACCTGCGGAGCAGTCATCACATCCGTCACCGTCGATGTCTTCGCAGGTATTGGGATTCAATGGACCGGAGTCGGACGCGTCGAAGACGCAATCGTTGTCGTCATCCGAATCGCCGGCGTCACACTGCCCATCGCCGTCGGTGTCCGTGCCGTCGCTGGACGGGTGGTTGTCGCACAGCGGACCCAACCCGTCGACGCCCACGGCGCAGTCATCACATCCGTCACCGTCGACATCCTCACAGGTGTTGGGGTCCAACGGGTCGGCGTCGGCCAAGTCGAGGACGCAATCGTTGTCGTCATCCGGATCGCTGATGTCGCACTGCCCATCACTGTCGGTGTCGGTACCGTCGTCGGTGGGAACGTTGTCAGCCAACGGTCCGAAGTCGTCGGTGCCGACGGCGCAGTCATCGCATCCGTCGCCGTCCGCATCCTCACAGGCATCCGGATTGAGCGGGCCAATGTCACTCGCGTCCGGCACGCCGTCGTTGTCGTCGTCGGGATCACCGGTGTCGCACTGCCCATCACCGTCGGTGTCGGTTCCGTCGTCGGTCGGAACGTTGTCAGCCAACGGTCCGAAGTCGTCGGTGCCGACGGCGCAGTCATCGCATCCGTCGCCGTCGGTATCCTCACAGGCATCCGGATTGAGCGGGCTATTGTCACTTGCGTCCGGCACGCCGTCGTTGTCGTCATCCGGATCGCTGATGTCGCACTGCCCATCGCCGTCGGTGTCCGTGCCGTCGCTGGTCGGATCACCGTCACACAGCGGGCCGAACCCATCGACACCTGCGGAGCAGTCATCACATCCGTCGCTGTCGACGTCCTCGCAGGCATTGGGGTCCAACGGGTCAGTGTCGGACGCGTCGGGCACGCAATCGTTGTCGTCATCCGGATCACCGGCGTCGCACTGCCCATCGCCGTCGGTGTCGGTGCCGTCGCTGGAGGGATCGTTGTCGCACAGCGGCCCGAACCCGTCGAAGCCCACGGCGCAGTCATCACATCCGTCGGCGTCGACATCCTCACAGGAATTCGGACTCAACGGGTCGGTGTCGGACAAGTCGAGCACGCAGTCGTTGTCGTCGTCTGGGTCGCCGGCGTCGCACATCCCGTCGCCGTCGGTGTCGGTACCGTCGCTGGAGGGATCGTTGTCGCACAGCGGCCCGAACCCGTCGACACCGGCCGAGCAGTCATCACATCCGTCGCCGTCGACGTCTTCGCAGACGTTGGGGTCCAACGGACTGAAGTCGAACGCGTTCAGCACGCAATCGTTGTCGTTGTCGTCGTCGCACACATCACCAAGGGTGTCACCGTCGTTGTCCGCCTGATCCTGGTTGTCGATCAACGGGCAATTGTCGCAGGCGTCGCCGTGCGCATCGATGTCACTATTCGCCTGGTTGGTGTTGGATACGAAAGGACAGTTGTCGTTGGAGTCGCATACCGTATCAGCGTCGGAATCGTCCGGATTGTCGAGCGGGCAGGGGTCGCAGAAATTGGCCACGCCGTCGCCATCGGTGTCTACATTGTCGTCGCCGCCCGGACACACGTCGCATCCGTCCGGAACACCGTCGCCGTCAGCGTCGAGGTTGTCGTCAAACCCGGGGCATGTATCGATGGCATCACACACTCCGTCGGCGTCTGCATCCGCGCACGTGTAGATCACATCATCCATGGCCAAACTCGCCAGGTCGATGTGACCGTAGACCACATCGACGGCATCCACCGGGCCTCCGTATCCGGTGCCTACCCATCGGGGAATGCCATCATTCATGAGGTCGACGGACGCGCTGGTGTGGACTACCGCACCACCGTTCCACAGCCTGAGGTGGACCGGGAAGCTGCCGTTGAACCATGCGCCGTGGAAGAAGACACCGTAGCCCCACGCAAAGCTATCTTCAGAGATCAACGATGGACTGAGGGCGGCGGTAATCCCGGAGTGTGGTATCGGCGGTGTACCCTCCTCGCCCGTAAGCTCTTCGCTGTAAAGCCATCCGCCCCAATTGCCTACCCCGCCATGCCCGACGGGAATCGGGAGCGGACCCAGAAGCGGGATGGGCAGACCCTCGAAGGTCAGGACCCTGACATCGTTCTCCACGCAGCCAAGAAAAGGCACTCCCAACTGGCAGTCAAGCACTGGGTCACACGTTTCGGCCCCATTACAGATGATTCCGTCATCACACGTGAATGCGTTGATCACATACTGACAGGAGTTGGTCAACGTATTGCAGGTATCGTCGGTGCAGACAACCAAATCGTCGCAGATCGGCGGTGTACCTGGCTGACACCCATTGACCGTGTCGCACGTTTCCAGTCCATTGCAGAACAATCCGTCGTCGCAATCAGCGTCCACGGTGCACCCTGCGGCGCCCGGCGTGACGACGACACGAACATAGTCCGTCAGCAGAGCACCGCCATCGATGGGGAAAGCCGCGAGTACGGTCAGCGTGTTTCCGCCGCCGAGAAACTGCGCGGGATTACCGGCGAACGTTGCGCTGACGACCCCTTCGAGAAGGTCCGTCTGGGTGCCGACCGGCACGTAGGAAGAGGTGGTGGCGTTCCAAAGCCACACCCTGACCGTACCGTCTTCAGTCCCTCCGCCCTCCCAGGAGACCTCGATCTGGTCGATCGCAGTCGGCGCCTCTGCAATGGTGAAGACAAAGCGTGTGGCCGCGTAGATTCCTCCCTCGATCGGCCCGGTCGAGTATCGTGCGTTATCCGAAGCGGATATCGCCGTGTAGTCTGCTGAGGTGAAGGGGATCGATGGACGGTCGTTGACCACGGGAGGCAGCGGGGCCGGCGGCACCCACACACCGTATGCCCAACGGTCGACGCCCGCATTCGTATTGAAATCGTAAACGGATCCGAGTACGCTGCCACTCAGGCCCAGCGCACCGAACAGCATTGCGACCGTACTCGCACTTGCACGCTTCATTGTCTCGCCTCCACACCCCGTTCAACTCGACGGAAAGATCATCATTCGCGGCGCGCGACTCACGCACCGTCGCAGCCGCCATACAACAACCTAGCACCCACCGTTCCATTGCGGCTTATGTCCACTGCCGTTACTGAACACTTCGACGCTGTTCATTCTGCGAGTCCTCAAAGCGACGTCGGCGTCGATCGATGTTCCGGAACGACTGGACTGCGCCAGACTCCTTGGAATACATCGTTCCATTCCACTCGGCGCGCGATACAATACGTTCCCTTCACTACAGTACTCGCCCCCAGTCCGGATCGTGGGCACCGAGGTCCTATGCCTTGTGGCGCCATCACCCGAGAGTGGACTGCTTCCGAGGTCGCCGTGAATCAGCTGACGGGAGGGGCTGCCCCGTGCCCCCGATCATACGAGCCGGGGCAGCCACCTCACTGCGTGGGTGCTTCTACCCACCTCCATACATCCTCTGAACCGCCCAGTGATAACCTGGCCGGGGTAGACCGATCGCGCTTACGGTCGCGCAATCGTCAGGTGCGTCAAACTGGCGCCAGCGTCATAGTCCGGCGCACTTACGTTCAGAACGTCAAAGTCAATGGCATCGATACCGGGATTCTCAATGGTCTCGCTCTGGATCAGCAAGTGCCCATTGCCATCTGTGGATCTACTCTTCGTTTCGCCCGGTGTGAATCGATACGTCACGTTTACTCCCGCAACCGGGCCGTTGGCATCTTCAACGGTCAGCTCCACAATGGCGAGCCATTTGGTTCCTTCCTCGATAGTGCCAAGGCCAGACAGAGTGGTCACTGTCGTAGCATTGGGGGCACCGGGGTCATCGATCTGGATCGGCATCATGACGGAACCGGTCAGGGTATTAGCGTCGGTTACCGTCAGGGTGACATTGTAGCTGCCCGCCGCGCCCCAGACATGACTCGTGGTCGCGGCCGCGGTGTTCTGATCTACAATGCCATCGCTTTCCCAATCCCATGCATAGTTGGTGATGGTTCCGGTGGACCCGGTCGCATCAAAACCAACCACGAGATTCACCTCTTGCGGCTGCGGACTGGCGGTAAAGCTGGCTACCGGCGCCAGCGGACCGCCGGGATCCGTGACGATGACATCCATCGCGGTCATGTTGGTGGTACCGTTCTGAGCCCTAACGGTTAACGTGGCATGGTACGTACCTGCGAGGCTATAGAAGTGCTGCACCATCGACCCGTTGGCCGTAATGGTATCGCCGAAGTTCCATGCGTAGTCCACAATATCACCCTGGGATGGGGTGCCGTCAAACTGGACGTTCTGATTCACCACCGGCTGTGCTGGCACAATCGTGAACGCGGCCGTTGGCGCCCCGTGGAAGACGGTGACGGTGTCGGTGCAGCGGCCCGGGTTCACCGGATCAAACTCATAGGCCGCGAACACATTCTCAGGGGCCTCCACATGGTCTATGACCAGTGTCACTCCGCCTGCGGTCGGGTCCTCAACCTTCTCAACAGAAAGGTTGCACTGCCCGGCACCATTGGTGACACACTCCTTGGTTTCACCCGGGTGGAACGTCCCAAGAACCTTGGCACCTGGAAGCGGGCCGATCACGTCTTCAATCGTGACAGTCACCTGGACGCCCCACGATCCGCCACCGGCTGGCGTTTCCACGGCGAGAAGACCCGTTGCGCACATCGGAGGAAGGAGTCCACCTCCACCATCGACCGGAAGGGGCGGCGCCAGGGACCAGTCGACCTCAAAAATGGTCGTATTCTGAGTCATCGTGTAGGGCAGTTCGAGCGACATCTTGTTCGGATCGAAGGTGCCTGCACACTGCGCGAGAATGGGATCGACAATGGGGGGACAGTTCAAGGCCGCCGGATCGCAGCATAACGGATCGTTGCCGTTGTAGTACCGTGGGCCGGGGGCAACCGCCCGATTGATCTCGACGCCGTCACCAAACTGCGGCGCGTCGCAAATCGGAATAAGACCGGTGACGGGGTCCGGAGAGGCGAGACAGTCCACAATCGGAAGGCCCGTCACCGGGTCTATCGGAGCCGGGGACGTCCCCGGATAGCATACGCCCGAGGGCTGGAAGAAGACGTCGAGGACGTAGCCCATGTGGTCTCGAACGACGACCGGCAGGCCGACGAGCAGCTGTTTCTCCTCGGCCATGGCGCTACAGTATCTGTGGTCCAGGAAGGTGTCGTCGAAGATTCCGCCTTCGAGGCGCCCGGGCCCCGGTGCCAGCCGCATGACTCCAAAGTTGACGTCGTTGCGGGCTCCCCCGGTCACCGTCACCGGCACGGAAGTGGGCGTTGAGGCGGTGTAGCCGTTGAGCACATTCACCGGGTCCCACCGAGCGTTAAGGTTCGTATCGGTGTAGGGCTCCCCGAGATCGTACACGCCGTTGCCCTCGCCTGCATCGGGCACGCCAGGAACACCGTCAGGACCGAAGTCGTCGAACAGCTCGCCCACGTCCCACAGACCGTTGGCGTTCGCATCGGTGAAAGGCTCCCCAAGATCGTACAGGCCGTTGCCCTCGCCTACATCGGGCACGCCAAGAACGCCGTCAAGACCGAAATCGTCGAACGGCTCGGCGGGTTCCGCGATCGCAGGGCTTGCCGGCAGGCGAAGCTTCACTGTGTAGTCGCCCAAAGGCATGTCCCGGAACTCGTAATAGCCCAGTATCGGGCCGGAGTACATCCCCCCCCATTCGTCCGGCGGTACGACTTGGGCCAGAATCTTGCCCTGGTTCGCCACGAGGTCGGCGAAGTCATAGACACCGGTTGCCGTCGTCACGGGCTGAAGAGTCACCGGGTCCAGAATCGGGCTGATTCCCGCGGCGTCCCAGAGCTCCACCACGGCCCCTTCGAAGATCCCCTCATTATATGGATCGTAAACACCATCGGTTACCCAGGTACCCGTTGCGAGGGCGTCGTCGAACACCCGCCCGCTGATCTGCCCAGTAGCCGCGGGGATCGGCTCGAGCTTCAGATTCACCAGGTAGTTAGCGGTGAACCACTGGACATACCGCCCCATGCCGTTGCGATCCACATAGCTGATGACGCCCGGATCGAGAATACAACCGTTAGGATCCGTCGCCGGATTGCAGTTCGGATCCTGATTGACGACGGCGTTGGGGTAATACACGTCGGTCACGGTCGCGCCGCGGTATCCCACGGGCGGCTCGACGTCGACGAAGGCCATCGTCTCGATCTCGACCAGGTCCTCAATGAAGTATCGGCCATCGGCGTCTGTGGTGCGCTGCCACATGATGTTGCCGGCCTGGCCGCGGAGGTTTACGGTCGCCCCTGCAACGCCGGTCCCCGGCGGGCAGCCGTAAGCGGGATCAGTCCAGTCGGTGATGAGTGGGTCCACCTGCCAGTCTGCGGTACACACCGCACCATGGACGCGGGCCCCGAAACGTGCGACGATGGGAAGAGGAAGCCCCTCCACCTCGTTGGCGACCCTCGGGAATACGATGTTCGCGCTGGGCCCAACATCCACTTGGATTTCCCCGAAGACGTAGTAGAGCGGCTTGTCAAAAATGAACAACGTGTACGTGCCGGGACGGACATTCACGAACTGGAACATGCCGACGTCTTCGGGCGCGACCCCGGGGCCCGGCGTTATGGCCTCCGTCGTGGCGTAGACTCGCGAGGTCGGGCCGTTGCCATGCCAGAGCACGACGACCGCTTCAGGCACACCGCCGTTCAGCGAAACGCCCGGGTTGATCTGCGGGATAAGGGGGCAGCACGGCTCGGGCGGCTCACCCGGCTGTGGACCCTCCCACGGAACGTCGGCGTCCTCCACCCATCCAGTGATCGTGCCGGCGGACGGGGACGGAACGGGATACTGACCGATCTTCTCCACAAACCCATACCACGCCAAGAAGGCACCCGCCTCAGTGCCCGGATCGCCGGGGGCGAGAATGATCTCCCATTCCTGACCGCCCTCCATCGTGTACGTGTAGTACCATTCGACGGGTAGGCCGTCTGGACGCGTCGCAGGCGGAGTCGCCCGGAGGCGATACAGGCCGGGTTGGATATCGGTGAAGTAAAAGTGACCTGCCACGGCCGAGCCCGGTATGACCAAGCCGTCTTTGGTGGTGATGGCCGTGGGGTCGTTGCTTCCGGCCAGGGACGACCCTGTACAGGGTCCAGGCGGGTTGCCGCATTGTACGACGTTGCCGTCCGCGTCCAGCAGTTCGAACAGAACCCCTTCCAGTCCGGAATCGAACGGAATGTCGGGCCCGCCGTTAACGGCCTGCTCCTCAAATGCATAAACGAGCAGATTCGCCAAGGGCTCCGCCGGATTCGTGTTACAGTCAACAACGCCCGTGGCGAGATCGATGCACAGCGCCGGCAGATACGCATCGACGGACAGCACCGGAGGTAGTCCCGTCGCCGTGTTTTCCCAATGATCTCCGTTGACCGGGTCGAGGATCCAGACCAGATTGCTCAGATCCAACACGCGGCTGGTCAGGTCGTGGTTTGGCGCCCCGTACATGGCGAGATAGACGCCGCCCGGCGGCACATCAGCACTCCAAATGTTGGTGCCGGCCAGGAAGGCACCATTGGCCACGAAAGCACCCGTGTCCATGTTCTCGATCACAACCTTGGCACCGCTCGTGTCCAAGAGAGGGGGCGCTCCCCCGCCCTTGTATACAGGATTTCGGTTGACAACCGGCTCTCCGAGCGCGTCCAACGTGTAGAACACCGTCCCTCTTCCGCTGTACACCTCGCCTCCGATGGTAACCACCGGTGGCGCTTGCCCTTGCGCCGCGCTCGCCGCCAGGACGATCGCCAGCACCGTCAGTGTCTTTGCATTGGTCTTCGCATTCATGGTACCGATACCTCCACGGATTACGCTTCCTCTCGTTTCGCTCTCCACCTAAGAACCGAACACGCAACCGGCGACACGCAACTCGGCGTTGCGATGCAGCTCACACAGCCCGACCGGAGGCCGGACGGACGAAATCCAGAAACGTGACTGCGACTGACATCGACGGCTGACTACGCGCACGACTTCCTCCATTCCGTTACCTCCCATCCTCCTTTTCCGATGACAGAATCGCACTCAGCCATGGTTCCAGCAGCGCTGACGTCACGCCGGGCGCGTAGATCTTGGCGCCTGCGCGCACCGCGAGCCGTTCCAAGTCGAGGGAGTGTTCGGTCGCCGCCACAATCACTGGCGCGCGCCGGGCCTCGGCTGTCGCTAACTGTATGAACCTCAGCGGCTCTTTCCCGTTCGGTCCGAGCTGCACGATGACGACGCACGGGTGCGTGCTTTGAATATGCCTCAAGGCTTGCTCCGAAGCCTCGACTTCGAGCATCGCTAGCGCGTGTTTTCTTGCCAGCTTCCTGAGCTCCGGCACGACCTCCCCGTCGAAAACAACAATGGTACCGCCGACCGAGCTGGGGAACCTCAAGGCCAACACTCCCCCGACACAGGTTTTGAGTCTCGCGACATGTCGCACAATCGGCGACGACGAAAGTGCCGGACGTTGGGTTGACGAACACCTCCACGCGCCGAGAACGCCCCGGCGGGTGCGATTCACGAAAACCGCACGCCGGTTGACAACTGCCGACGCAGCTCAGTGACGCGCGGCAGCCATGAAACTCGTCGTAGTCGTGTATCACGTGGTCGTTCACCGATCGGCCTTCTGCACTAGCAAGCAGTTGCGCGCTATGCTGTCATGCACATGCTTGCACACTCGTGAGGTGTCTCCACCATTTGTTCTCTTAATGGAATGGTGAGCCGCTCGCAATTGGCAATCTGGCTAGGGCGTTGACATACGTCCTCGGTGATCATGCGCGCGCCTCGGCGCATCACCCGGCGGCGCCTGATCGCTCTGCGACCACTGTTTCACAACACTTGCGGTGCATGCCCGGAACGAAATGGCGCGCGGGGCGCATGCAACGGGCGCGGGTAGCAGGGCGCCTGCGTTGCGCCAGACGCCCATTGGAACGAAACATACCACTGTCGCATTCGGCCTTCCCATGCGGCGTTTCTCCTTGATCGCCACGGTCGCAGCGAAAGGTGCTCCTCGATCCTGGAACGGGCAATGCCCAAGGGCACACGTAGGCGGCGGCACTCGGCGAGCTTCCTCCTGGCGAGATCGCTGGTGGTTTACGGGCATGACGTGGATAGGCCGTTTCCCTAGCCGACTTCCCCATTGCAGTTGCGTTAAGGTGCTTTATACTTTCTTTTCGCTCCTTTCAAACTATGGATAGCGCTGAATCAGCTTGAGGCGTGGCGCTTCACCGCGAATCAAGACGGAGATGCGGAGATGGGTTTATCGCGTTTGGGGCGGCCTGCCAAATCTAGTGTGCTGCGTGCATTCTTCGCGCTCGTCGCTTCGAGCCTTTCGGGATGCGTGCCCATCGCCACAGAGAACGGGGGAGCGGATACCGGTGGTGCCACGACGCAAGCTCTACCGGCCCCCGGCGATTCAGCGCCGGATGACTTCCTCGACACCTCTGGAAGCGGCGCACCAAACAGCGGTGCCGCGAATACCGATGCGTCCGTAGCCTGCGTCAGCCAGGTCGATTGCGACAACGGCGCGACCCGTGTCTGTCAGGTCGACGCTGATTGTACGGACGACAACGTCTGCACAAGTCACGTATGTGTCGATGGCGTCTGCCGGCGGTCAGAAAACACCGTCTCGTGCAGCGATTCGGATCCATGCACCCGAAATGACATCTGCTTGGGCGGTGCCTGCATTGGGGTACCGGTTCTATGTTCGGAAGGAAGAGTCTGCGACGGCGGTGTATGTGTGGGCGATGGCATTGCGCCTGTTTCGCTTCCCGCTCCGCCCCCCGCTCCCATCGCGGATATCCGGCTTCTCGACCTCGGTCATGGGATTGCGATGGAGTTGGCGCACGTCGAAGCTGGTGCATTCATGATGGGAACGGACAGCCCGGATTTCGTATGGCTGGATCATTCTCGGCCGGTCCATCGCGTTACGATCACGAGCGGGTTCTACATCGGAAAGTACGAAGTTACGCAGAGCCAGTGGGACGCCGTTATGAGCGGAAACCCGTCGAGCTTCGTCGGCGATAACAGACCGGTGGAGACGGTCTCCTGGGATGACGCGGTCGCGTTCGTCAAAGCACTGTCGGCATTGACTGGCTACGAAGTCCGCCTTCCCAGTGAGGCGGAGTGGGAATACGCCTGCCGGGCGGGCACGGACACGGCGTACTACTTCGGCGGCGCGGTCGCCGACTTGGATGCCCACGCGTGGCATGTGGAGAACAGCGACCTGCGGACTCACGATGTGGGGCAGAAGCTCCCGAACGACTGGGGGCTCTTCGATATGCATGGCAATGTCTGGGAGTGGTGCGAGGATACCTGGCACGAGGATTACTCGGGCGCCCCATCTGTCGGTGATCCATGGATATCCGTCGGCGGATCTACGAAACGTGTTCTTCGCGGCGGATCTTGGGAGGAATCCGGTGTCAGCCTTCACCGTGCCGCGGCTCGCAGAGCGGTGAGCTCTAACGGTTTACGTGCAAGCTACGGCTTTCGAATCGTGGCCGAAGAATGACGTTCTTCGTTCTGAAACATCAATTGGCGGCTCCCTCTGTCCGCGATGCCGGAAGCCGGGGCGAACTTCGTGAGATGAGGGGTGGGTCGAGGAGCGGAAAGCGATGAAGACATCCGTGTTGATCGTGTGGCTGGGGGCCGGGATCTTGGCGCTGACCGCCGCCGTACGAGCGGAGGTGCTTCTCCCCTGGGTCCTGGTCGGCGACGCAGGAAATGCAGACGACGTCCATGGCACCGGTTTCGGTGGTGTCGCATACCCCTACCGCATCGCCAAGCACCCGGTCACCAACGCACAGTACACCGAGTTCCTGAATGCCGTCGCCACGACCGACACCTACGCTCTGTACAACACAAATATGGCGAGCGGATTTGATGGTACGGGGGGGATTATGCGGACCGGTGTCTCCGGTAGCTTTATCTACTCCGTGAAACTGGGTCGCGACAACAATCCGGTCAACTATGTAACGTTCTATGACACACTGCGCTTTGCCAATTGGATGCACAATGGGCAGGCGACCGGCGCCCAGGATGCAACGACGACGGAGGATGGGGCATACGACATGAGCCTGGGGAGCGCCGTCGTGCGCAAGGCAGGTGCGCGTGTGTTCCTACCCAACGAAGACGAATGGTACAAGCCTGCGTTCTACAAGGGTGGCGGTGTGAATGCCGGCTATTGGGACTATGCTACGGGAAGCGACACGACTCCCACGAAGGAGACGCCGCCCGGAGGTTCAAATTCCGCGAACTACGACTGGATAGCCGGTCCGCCTCATCCCGCGCATCATATCACCGATGTCGGTGCCTACGGTACTTCGGTCAGCGCGTACGGCACGTTTGACCAGAATGGCAACGTGTGGGAGTGGAACGAGACGCTGATGCCTTTCGGCCGTCGCGGTTACCGCGGAAGCTCCTGGGCTTTTGTGGCGTTCGCGCTGCCTGCGTCCTTTCGTCCGGACGGGTACGTTCCGACGTTTGACTTCAGCGATGTAGGATTCCGCCTCGCGAGCCCTGACGTAGGCTGTATCGTCGACGCCGACTGTAATGACAACAACACGTGTACGGTAGACACCTGCGTTGTGCTGGTCGGGTGCAGCCGCGATGGTACGGGCGTGACCGATTTCTGCAGCGACGGTGATCCCTGTACGACCGGCGACGTATGCCAGGGCGACGCTGCGGGAAGCTGTGTGGGTGTCTTCGCCGATGCTGACGGTGACGGAGTCTGCGACGCGAACGACGTTTGCATAGGTGACGATGCGCTGCTCGGTTTTCCGTGCGACAACCCGGTTGACGTCGACAACTGCGCGTCAGGGCTCTACGACTGTTCCTCGGGTACGGTTGCCTGCACAGATGACGCCGCACTGGACGATGCAGATGGGGATGGTGTCTGGGACTGTAACGACACCTGCATCGGTGACGATGCGTTGATCGGCCTTCCCTGCGACAGCACGGTTGACGCCGACAATTGTACGTCCGGGCTCTACGACTGCGCCTCGGGTACGCTCACCTGCACGGATGACGCCGCCCTGGACGATGCGGACGGTGACGGTGTCTGGGACTGCAACGACACATGCATCGGCGACGATGCGCTGATCGGACTTCCCTGCGACAGCACGGTTGACGCCGACAATTGCACGTCCGGGCTCTACGACTGCTCCTCCGGCACGCTCACCTGCACGGATGACGCCGCCCTGGACGATGCGGACGGGGATGGTGTCTGGGACTGCAACGACACCTGCATCGGCGACGACGCGTTGATCGGCCTTCCGTGCGACAGCGCGGTCGATGCCGACAACTGCACGTCAGGGCTCTACGACTGCTCCTCGGGTACGCTCACCTGCACGGATGACGCCGCCCTGGATGATGCGGACGGGGACGGTGTCTGGGACTGCAACGACACCTGCGTCGGTGACGACGCGCTGATCGGCCTTCCGTGCGACAGCACGGTTGACGCCGACAACTGCGCGTCAGGGCTCTACGACTGTTCGTCGGGCACGCTCACCTGCACGGATGACGCCGCGCTGGACGATGCGGATGGGGACGGGGTCTGGGACTGTAACGACACCTGCGTCGGCGACGACGCATTGATCGGCCTACCGTGTGACAGCACGGTCGACGCCGACAACTGCACCTCAGGGCTCTACGACTGCTCCTCCGGTACGCTTACCTGTACGGACGACGCTG